>NZ_JBFUGW010000010.1:0-55668 GCF_056402735.1 Rhizobacter sp. P3_C12 | reverse complement strand
CCGCCGGCCGTCGTGCTGTCCGGTGCCGCGGCGGCCGAGGGCACGACTCCGTTCGCCGCGCTGCTCGACACCCCGCCGCTCGCCGCCCCCGCCGACACGCACGCCGACGACTTCGCGTTCTGGCTCTACTCGTCCGGCTCCACCGGCAAGCCCAAGGGCACGGTGCACAGCCATGCCAACCTGTACTGGACCGCCGCGCTGTACGGCCAGCCGGTGCTCGGCGTGCGCGAGGACGACACCGTGTTCTCGGCCGCCAAGCTGTTCTTCGCATACGGGCTCGGCAATGCGCTGACCTTTCCGCTGAGCGTCGGCGCGACCGTCGTGCTGATGGCCGAACGGCCGACGCCGGCCGCGGTCTTCCAGCGCCTGACGCAGCACCGCCCGACGGTGTTCTGCGGCGTGCCCACGCTGTACGTCGCGCTGCTCGCGAGCGAGGCGCTGCCGCCGCGCGATGCCGTCGCGCTGCGCGTGTGCGCCTCGGCCGGCGAGGCGCTGCCGCGCGAGGTCGGCGAACGCTTCAGCGCGCATTTCGGCTGCGACGTGCTCGATGGCATCGGGTCGACCGAGATGCTGCACATCTTCCTGTCCAACCGCGCCGGCGCGCTGCGCTACGGCTGCACCGGCAAGCCGGTGCCGGGCTACGAACTCGAACTGCGCGGCGACGACGGCCGCCCGGTCGCGCCCGGCGAGATCGGCGACCTGTTCATCCGCGGCCCGAGCGCCGCGCTGCTGTACTGGAACAGGCGCGACAAGACGCGCTCGACCTTCCTGGGCGACTGGGTGCGCAGCGGCGACAAGTACGTGGTCGATGCCGACGGCTGGTACACCTACGCCGGCCGCAGCGACGACATGCTGAAGGTCAGCGGCCAGTACGTGTCGCCGATCGAGGTCGAGTCGGCGCTGATGGGCCATGAGGCGGTGATGGAGTGCGCGGTGATCGGCCTGGCCGATGCACAGGGGCTGACGAAGACCCGCGCCTACGTCGTGCCGAGCAAGGGCCACGTGGCCGGCCCCGAGCTCGAGGCCGCGCTGAAGGCCTTCGTGAAGACGCGGCTCGCACCGCACAAGACGCCGCGCGAGATCCTCTTCACGACCGAGCTGCCGAAGACGGCGACCGGCAAGATCCAGCGCTTCAAGCTGCGCGCCTTGAATGACGCGAGCGAGGCATCGGCCTGACGCATGGTCGGACGCCGCTACGCCGAACCGATCCAGTTCGCCGAGCTCGACAGGCTCGGCCGATCGCTGCGCCTCGAGTACCAATGGGTCGGCGATGCGGCCTCGACGCGGCCGGTCGTCGTGTTCCTGCACGAAGGGCTGGGCTCGCTCGCGATGTGGAAGAACTTCCCGCGCCAGCTGTGCGAGGCGCACGGCCTGCGCGGCCTGGTGTACTCGCGCTACGGCTACGGCCAGTCGACGCCGAAGCCGCGCGACGAGCGCTGGCCGGTCGACTTCATGCACGTGCAGGCGCGCGAGGTGCTGCCGGCGCTGCTGCGGCAGCTCGGCATCGAGCGGCCCTGGCTGTTCGGCCACAGCGACGGCGGCAGCATCGCGCTGCTGCATGCGGCGTCGCACCCGACCGCGGGCGTCGTCGCGATGGCGCCGCACATCGCCGTCGAGGACCTGAGCATCGCGAGCATCGAGCGCGCCCGCCACACCTATGAAACCACCGATCTGCCGCAGCGCCTGGGCCGCTACCATGCCGATGCGGAGTCGGCGTTCCGCGGCTGGAACGACATCTGGCTCGATCCGTCGTTCCGCCGCTGGAGCATCGAAGACGAGCTGGCCGCGATCACCTGCCCGGTGCTGGCGCTGCAAGGCGTCGACGACGAATACGGTACGCTGGAGCAGATCCGCGGCATCGCGCGGCGTGCCCCGCAGACGCGCCTGCTGGAGATCGAACACTGCGGCCACTCGCCGCACCGCGACCAACCCGACCTCGTGATCCACGAAGCCGGCCGCTTCATCACCGGGTTGTCCGACCCCCTCGAATCCTGAACCTCACGGAGACTGGCATGCACCTGATCAAACTCCCGGCCCTCGCGGCCCTGGCGATGTCGATGGCGATGATGGGCGGGGCCCATGCGCAGGCCGCCGGCCCGATCAAGATCGGCTTCATGCTGCCCTACACCGGCACCTACGCGAGCCTGGGCACGATGATCGAGAACGGCTTCAGGCTGTACGTGCAGGAGCAGGGCGGCAAGCTCGGCGGCCGCGAGATCCAGTACTTCAAGGTCGACGACGAGTCCGAGCCGGCCAAGGCCACCGACAACGTCAACAAGCTGATCAAGCGCGACCAGGTCGACGTGCTGGTCGGCACGGTGCACTCGGGCGTCGCGCTCGGCATGGCGAAGGCGGCCAAGGAAAGCAACACGCTGCTGATCATCCCGAACGCCGGTGCCGACGCGATCACCGGCCCGCTGTGCTCGCCGAACATCGTGCGCAGCTCGTTCTCGAACTGGCAGCCGGGCTACTCCACCGGCGTCGTGATGGCGCAGAAGGGCCACAAGCGCGCGATGACGATCACCTGGAACTACGCGGCCGGCAGCGAGGCCGTCAAGGGCTTCACCGAGGCCTTCGAGAAGGGCGGCGGCAAGGTGGTGAAAGACCTGAACCTGCCGTTCCCGAACGTCGAGTTCCAGGCGCTGCTGACCGAGATCGCGGCGCAGAAGCCCGACGCGGTGTACGCGTTCTTCGCCGGCGGCGGCGCGGTGAAGTTCGTCAAGGACTATGCCGCCGCGGGCCTGAACAAGACCATCCCGCTGTACGGCTCGGGCTTCCTGACCGACGGCACGCTCGAGGCCCAGGGCGCCGCCGCGCAGGGCCTGCTGACCACGCTGCACTACGCCGACAACCTCGACACGCCGCGCAACAACGCGTTCCGCAAGAGCTTCGCGCTCGCGTACAAGACGAACGCCGACGTCTACGCGGTGCAGGGCTACGACGCGGCGCAGATCCTCGCAGCCGGCCTCAACGCGGTGAAGGGCGACCTCGCCAGGCGCGAGGCACTGACCACCGCGATGCGCAAGACGACGGTCGACAGCCCGCGCGGCAAGTTCACGCTGTCGGCGGCCGGCAACCCGGTGCAGGACATGTACCTGCGCGAGGTGAAGGGCGCGAACAACGAGTTCAAGTCGATCGCCGTCAAGGCGCTCGCCGACCCGGCCCGCGGCTGCAAGCTCTGAGGTGGATGCCACCACCTTCCTGGTCCAGTGCCTGAACGCCGTCCAGTACGGCCTGCTGCTGTTCCTGGTGGCCAGCGGGCTGACGCTGATCTTCGGGATCATGGGCGTGATCAACCTCGCGCACGGCAGCTTCTACATGATCGGCGCCTACCTCGCGTTCGCGCTGGCGCCGTACTTCGTCGATCAGTTCGTGCTGATGCTGCTGGTCGGCACGCTGCTGGCGGCGGCCTTCGGCTTCGTGCTGGAGTGGGCGTTCTTCAGCTTCCTGTACCAGCGTGAGCACCTGCAGCAGGTGCTGATGACGTATGCGCTGATCCTGGTGTTCGAGGAATCGCGCAGCCTGCTGCTCGGCAACGACGTGCACGGCGTGCAGCCGCCCGCCTGGCTGGCCGGCAGCATCGCGCTCGGCGAGCTGATGTCGTACCCGGTGTACCGGCTGTTCGCGTCGGCCGCCTGCCTCGCGATCGCGGCGCTGCTGTACCTGGTGGTCAACCGCACGCGGCTCGGGATGATGGTGCGCGCCGGCGCCAGCAACCGCGACATGGTGCGCGGGCTCGGCATCGACATCCGGCTGCTGTACCGCGGCGTGTTCGCGGCCGGCGTCGCGCTGGCGGCGCTGGCCGGCATGATCGCCGCGCCGATGTCGTCGGTGTACCCGGGCATGGGCGGCAGCGTGCTGATCGTCAGCTTCGTGATCGTCGTGATCGGCGGCATCGGCTCGATCACCGGCGCGCTGGTCGCGTCGCTGCTGGTCGGCTTCGTCGATACCTTCGGCAAGGTGTTCTTCGCCGAGCTGAGCGGCATCGGCATCTACCTGCTGATGGCGATCGTGCTGGTGTGGTGGCCCGAAGGCCTGATGCGGCGGGGGCACTGATGCCGCCCGCCGGGTCACGCTGGTTGCCACCGGCGGTGCTGCTCGCGCTGGCGCTGCTGCCGGCGCTGCTGTCGCCGTACCTGATGGACCTGACCGTCAAGATCCTGATCTCGGCGATCTTCGCGCTGAGCCTGCAGCTGCTGGTCGGTGCGACCGGGCTGGTGAGCCTCGGGCACGCGGCCTTCCTCGGCATCGGCGCCTACGTGACGGTGCTCGCGTCGCCGCAGGGCGAAGGGGCGTCGCTCGGGTGGCTGCTGCCGGCGGCGATGGGCGGCGCGGCCGCGTATGCGCTGTTCGTCGGCGCGCTGAGCCTGCGCACGCGCGGCGTGTACTTCATCATGGTGACGCTCGCGTTCGCGCAGATGGCCTACTTCGTCTTCCACGACACCAAGCTCGGCGGCGGCAGCGACGGCATCTACCTGTACGTGCGGCCGGTGCTGCGGCTGGGCGACACCACGCTGCTCGACCTCGAGAACAAGCGCCATGTCTACGGCCTGGTGCTGGCCTCGCTCGCGTTCACCTGGGGCGGGCTCGCGCTGCTGCTGCGCTCGCGCTTCGGCCATGCGCTGCAGGGCATCCGCGTCAACGAGGCGCGCATGCGGGCGGTCGGGTTCCGCACCTACGGCTACAAGCTCGCGGCCTTCGTGATCGCAGGCGCGCTGGCCGGGCTGGCCGGCGCGCTGCTCGCGATCCAGGACGGCGTCGTCAACCCGGAGCTGCTGTCGTGGCACGAGTCGGGCGCGGTGCTGCTGATGATCATCCTCGGCGGCCTCGGCCCGCTGCGCGGCGCGATCGTCGGCGCGGTGGCGTTCACGCTGCTGAAGGAGCTGTTCGCGAGCGAGGGACTGGTCGGACCGCTGGCGGCGCACTGGCAGATGACGCTCGGCTTCACGATCATCGCGTTCGTCGCGTTGCTGCCGCGCGGCATCGTCGGCATCCGCTGGCGCCGGGGGGTTGCATGAGCGCGCTGATCCAGGCGACCGGCCTGTCGCGCACCTTCGGCGGCCTCGCTGCCGTCGACGCGGTCTCGCTCGACCTGCGGCTCGGCGAGGTGCACGCGGTGATCGGCACCAACGGCGCCGGCAAGTCGACGCTGATCAACCTGCTGTCGGGCGAGCTGCCGGTGAGCGCCGGGCAGATCCGCTTCGGCGAGGACGACATCACCGGCTGGTCGCAGCCGCGCCGGGCGCGCGCCGGCATCGGCCGCAGCTACCAGCGCACCACCATCTTCGACAGTTTCAGCGTGCTGGAGAACTGCCGGCTCAGCGCGCAGGCCGCGCTGCAGCGGCCGTGGCAGGTGTGGCAATCGGCGCAGCGCTGCAGCGCCAGCCGCGAGGTGGCCGGGCAGGCGCTGCAGGCCGCGGGCCTCGCCGACAGCGCCGCGCACCTCGCCGGCACGCTCAGCCACGGCCAGAAGCGCCAGCTCGAGATCGCGATGTGCCTGGCCACCCGGCCGCGCGTGCTGCTGCTCGACGAGCCGCTGGCCGGCATGGGCGCCGAGGAGACCGAGCGCATGCTCGCGCTGCTGCAGTCGCTGAAGGCGGGCCACGCGATCCTGCTGGTCGAGCACGACATGGATGCGGTGTTCCGCATCGCCGACCGCATCACGGTGATGGTCAACGGCGCGGTCATCGCCTGCGACGTGCCGCAGCGCATCCGCGAGCATCCGCAGGTGGTGACGGCCTACCTCGGCGAGGGGCATGGATGACGGCCGCCAACGCACCGCTGGTCGAGATCGATGCGCTGCACGCCGGCTATGGCGACAGCCGCGTGCTGCACGGCGTGTCGTTCACGGTGCCGGCCGGCAGCGCGCTCGGCCTGCTCGGGCGCAACGGCATGGGAAAGACCACGCTGATCCGCACGCTGATGGGCTACCTGCGGCCGAGCGCCGGCCGGGTGCGCTGGCAGGGCCGCGACGTGACCGGCTGGCCGCCGGAGCGCATCGCGCGGCTCGGCGCCGGCTACGTGCCCGAGGGCCGTGGCATCTTCCCGAACCTGTCGGTGCGCGAGAACCTCGTGATGGCGGCGCGCGCCGCAGCCGACGGCCAGCGGCCGTGGACGCTCGAGCGCGTGCTGGAGACGTTTCCGCGCCTCGGCGAGCGGCTGGCGCACGGCGGCCAGCAGCTCTCGGGCGGCGAGCAGCAGATGCTCGCGATCGGACGCGCGTTGATGACGAGCCCGCAGCTGCTGATCCTCGACGAAGCGACCGAAGGCCTGGCGCCGCTGGTGGTGGCCGAGATCTGGCGCGTGATCGCACAGATCCGTGCGAGCGGCATCAGCACGCTGATCGTCGATCGCAACGTGCGGCGCGTGCTGGAGCACACCGACCAGGCGGTGGTGCTGGAGAAGGGGCGGATCGTCTGCGCCTCGAGCTCCTCGGCACTCGCAGAAGACCACGCGGCACTCACGCGCTGGCTCGGCGTCTGAGCTTCTTTCTTGAGGACCGATACGCGGCGTTACCACCTGTCGCCGGGGCTGCCGTTTTTTGCGCGAGATGACCCCTTCGGCAAGGCAGGCTTCCCTTTTGTGTCAGCTGCGTCAGCATCCGTATCGCCGGCCGCCGGCAGGCGAGTGCCTCCCAACATCGCGCGCAAGCCGCGCCGGCGCTTGCTTCGTGCAGCCGTGCACCGGTTCGGATTTCTGCCGTGCACCTGCCTGGACGCGTCCGGCAGCGATGGCTTGCTTTTTGCGCTGTAGAACGCATTCCGGCCACGAGCCGGGCGGCTGTGCGTTGGGAGCGCTACACCATGAACTTTCTGCCACGGCTGCTGGCGCTCGGCGCCGCGATCTCGGGCCTGCTGTTGACCAGCGGCTGCACCACCACGGCCGGCGCGATCATGAGCGCCACCGGCATCGCGACCGACACCAGCCCGACCTGGGAAATCATCAAGCACATCCACGCCAAGTTCACCGAAGGCGATCCGCAGTCGTGCGCGGCGCTGAACTCGGCCCAGCGGGCGCTGACCGCGCGCTGCCTGCCGTTCCAGCCCGGCAGCCTGAAGGTCGCCGACATCCGCGCCAGCGGCTTCCAGGAATGCACACTGACGATCGCGGCACGCGATCCGCAGTTCTGGCCGGTGCTGCCGGAACTGCTCGACAAGGGCGCGCAGCCCGAGACCTGCTACCAGCCGCCGATGGTCGCGCTGGCCCGTTCGCCGAACCCGGTCGACTTCTCGAAGGCCTCGCCGCAGGCGCTGCGCTCGCTGCGCTTCCTGGCCGAGGGCGATTCGCGCGCGGTGAACCATGACGTGCTGCGCCTGCTGAGCTCGCCGAGCGCGCGCGCCGCCGGGCTCGACGAGGTGATCGCGCAATGGTCGGACCAGGGCGACCTGGCGGTCGGCCAGCTCAACTTCAGCCCGCTGAGCGCACTGCACCCGAGCGCGCTGCAGACGCCGCTCGCGGCCAGGCTGGAGGCCACCGGCCACACCGCGAAAGCCGGCCTCGGCCCGTACCAGGGCAAGCTGGCCGCCGGGTTCGAAGAGGCGCTGCGCACCTCCGACTATGCAGCGCTCGAATGGTGGTTCAAGCGCGAGCCGAAGCTGGTCGACAAGGTGCCGTCGACGCAGGGGCAGCAGCTGCCGTGGATTCCGCTGGCGCGCGTCATCGTGCCGGCGTTCATGAACGACGAGCGCGCGCAGACGCAGATGGTGAGCTTCCTGCTGAGCCATGGCGCGAACCCGTGGCAGTCGCTGCCGTACCAGCCGACCCAGACGGTGGTGGGTTTCGCGAAGACGCTGAAGAGCCCGACGGTGGCGCTGCTGGAGGCCCCGAAGGCGCCGGCGGCGACGACGATGGCGGCCAACGGCGGCAACAGCGGCCAGGCCGAGTAGTTCGCCGGGTTCAGTCCTCGGCGGCCGGTTCGCCGCTGTCGAGGAACGGCCACCCAAGCACCTCCGCGAGGCGGTGCACCACCCACACCGCTTCGTCCTTCGACACCACCGGACCGGCCTGCAGGCCGCGCAGGCAATCGGCCAGCACCGATGCTTGCGAAGCCCCCGTGCCGAAATGCTGGGCGCTCGCACGCTCGCTCAGGTGCTGCGACAGGTCCTCGCACAGCTCGTAGCGCTCGCGCAGCTCGGCCAGCGGCACGGTCAGGCGCTGGCGGGCATCGGTGTACAGCGCGTAGAAAGACGGCGGAACGTGGATCTGGTACTCATCGGACATCGCGCCGATGATGCCAGCGTTCGCAGCACGCGCCCGCCCTACAGCTCGTCGAACAGGCCCGGCTCGCTGCCGATGCGGGCACGCTCGATGCCGAGCAGCCGGCGCTTCATGTCGATACCGCCCGGCGACGAGAAGCCGCCGGAGCGCCCGCCCGCCGCCAGCACGCGGTGGCACGGCACGATCGGCGGGAACGGGTTGCTGCCCATCGCCTGGCCGACCGCGCGGGCGCTGCCGGGCTCGCCGAGCTGTTGCGCGATCTCGCCGTAGCTGCGCGTCTCGCCGGGCGGGATCGCCAGCGCGATCGCGTAGGCACGGCGGTGGAAATCAGGCAGCCCGATCATGTCGAGCGGCGCGCCCGACAGGTCGACGCGCTCGCCGTCCATCAACGCCCGCAGGCGGTCGATCACGACCTGGATGTCTTGCGGCGCCAGGCCCTCGACCGACTCCGGCAGSCGCCGCTGGATGCGCCGGCGCAACGCCGCCTCGTCGGCATCGGGCAGCCAGCTGCCGACGATGCCCTGCGCGCCCCACGCGATCGCGCAGGGCCCGATGGCGGTGGCGAACACGGCGTGGCGGACGTTCATCGCGTCACGCGATGCCGATGTACTTGTGCGTCTGCACGCTCAGGTGCCACAGCGGGTGGGCCAGGCAATAGGCCACCGCCTGCTCGGTGTTTCGCTTGCGCTCGAGGTTGTCCATCGGCTGCAGGAAGAAGTGGTCGAACTTCAGCGAAGTGAAGCGCTCGGGCATCGCCTTCGGCTGCGGGTAGACGAGCTTGAGCTCATGGCCCTGCGTCAGCACCAGCTCGGCATCGGCCTTCGGGCTGACGCAGATCCAGTCGAGCCCCGGCGGTGCGGGCTGGGTGCCGTTGGTCTCGACGGCGATCTCGAAGCCCTGCGCATGGAAGGCGTCGACCAGCGCCTCGTCGAGCTGCAGCAGCGGCTCGCCGCCGGTGCACACGACGAACGGCCGGCCGGCGTGCGGCTTCGGCCAGTGCGACGCGACGGCCTGCGCCAGCGCGAGCGCGGTGTCGAACTTGCCGCCATTGACGCCGTTGGTGCCGATGAAGTCGGTATCGCAGAACTGGCAGACGGCCGTCGCGCGGTCCTGCTCGCGGCCCGACCACAGGTTGCAGCCGGCGAAGCGGCAGAACACCGCGGGGCGACCGGCGTGGGCGCCCTCGCCTTGCAGCGTGTAGAAGATTTCCTTGACCGCGTAGGTCATGCTGCGTCCTTCCGTTGGTTCACGCGTCGGTTCAGATCGGGATCGCGAGGCCGGCCTGCACCTCGGCCTGGTCGGCGATCACGATGGCGCCACAGCCGCGCGTTTCGTAGAGGTCGACGCGATCGACCATCGGCAGCACGGCGCGTGCCTCCTTCAGGATCCATGCGGCGAGTGTCGCGGTGTCGCCATCGGCGAGGCCTTCGATCTCGTACAGCGGGCGATGGTCCAGCGCCTTGAAGATCGGATCGAACAGCGTCTTCACGTCGCCGAAGTCGACGGTCCAGCCCATCAGCGTGTCGAGCGGTGCGGCGAGGTGCAGCCGCAGCGTGTAGGTGTGGCCGTGGATGCGGCGCAGCGGGCTGCCGTCGGGCGCGTGCTTGAGTTGCAGCGCGCTGTCGAGCGTGAACTCCTTCCAGATGCGGTGGTGGCGGCCGTCGAAGTTGGCGCCGCACGAGGCGGTTTCGTAGACGGTGATCCACGACAGCTCCGGCAGCGTGGGCTTCAGGCGCTCCCACAGCCAGCTCGACATCAGCTCGCTGGTCGGGTTCTGCAGGCCGGGCAGGTCGTTCAGGCAGCCGTAGTTCAGCTCGTGGTGCAGCGGGGCCCAGCAGTCGTCGAGGTGGTCGTAGTCGATGCTGAGGTCGCGCGCGCCGAGGTCCTGGTTGGCGTGCATGATGACCTCGAAGCCATGGCCGTGCATGCGGCCGCACTTGTGGCCGAGCGGCACGTTCGGCAGCTTGTGCGCGGCCTGGAACAGGTAGCGGCGCCAGACATGGGCCTGGCCGGTGGCATCGAGGTCGACGCCGCCGTGCGCGGTGCTCTGGATGCCGAGTTGCGTGATGCCGGGCGCGTCGAGCTGCGAGCGGATCCAGCGCGCGAGGTTCTCGTCGGTGGGCTGCGCGACGATGTCGTTGAGCAGGCGGTAGTCGAGCTGCGCGGTGCGCGATTCGAGATCGGCACGCAGGCGTTCGACCTCGCCGCCGGGGAAGGCGGCCCAGCCGTGCGGCAATTCGGCGCGCAGCGTCGCGAGGAAGCTGTGGCCATGCAGGCGGCGCGAGCGATGGCCTGCGGGCAGCAGGCTCACTTCGCAGGCGGACTCGAAGCCGCTGGCGGCACAGTGGAGGGTCTTGATCGGCACGCTGTCTCTGTGGGAGTCTGGAAGCAGGAACGCCCACGGTCCGTGGGCGTTGCGCGGCGCCGTCCACGGGCGCTCCGGACGGCCATTTTAGCGAGGGGTCGAAAACCCCGTCGCTGCCTCTGGAGGCCTTACTTCTGTTCGTCGGCGGGGTTCACGAAGTGCCGTCCGCCGGGGCCCATGCCGGTCACTTGAACGATGGTCTCGTCCCGCACTTCGACGAAGTGGGGAACGTTGGCCGGCTCGGTGTAGAAGCTGCCCGCGGGCAGGGCTTTGAGGGCCTTGGCGTCCCACTTCTCGCCGTAGCCCGTGTACCAGGTGCCGGACAGCACGGTGATCTGCCGGAAATCGGGGTGCGTGTGCGGGGCGAGCTTGTAGCCGGCGGGCACTTTCAGTCGGACCGTGTAAGGTCCCGGCTTGGCCGGGTCGCCGATCAGGATCGCCTGGGAGATGCCGCGCACGGCGAGGCCGCCCGTGTCCCATTTCATTTCTTCCGGCGTCAACGTGACCACGCCTGCATCGGCAGCTTGGGCGATCACGTTGCACGACAGCACAGCCGCCGTGCACAGAAACAAGATTGTTGGTTTGATGTTCATGGTTGACCCTGATGAATCTGCAGGACTGCAGGACCTGCATGTCGCAAAGTCTGCGCCAGATTCCGCGTCAGATTTGAAATGCAAAAAGGCCCTCGCATGGAGGGCCTTCTTGTTCTGGATTTGGTTGCGGGGGCTGGATTTGAACCAACGACCTTTGGGTTATGAGCCCAACGAGCTACCAGACTGCTCCACCCCGCGACTGAGCCTGTGACTATAGCACAGGAACTGATGGCGTGCGAGCTTTACAGGCCGGCTCGCTGCAATGTCACGAGGAACTCTTCGGCCTTCTGGAAACCGATCACGCGGGTGCCCTGCATTTCACGACCGTCGGCAGCGAAGAAGATCGTGCCCGGCGGGCCGAACAGGTTGAAGCGCTTCAGCAGCGCGCGATCGTCGTCGTTGTTCTTCGTCACATCAGCCTTCAGCAGCAGCGCGTTCGCGAGCTTCGCCTGCACGGCCGGATCGGTGAACGTGAAGCGCTCCATTTCCTTGCACGACACGCACCAGTCGGCATAGAAGTCGAGCATCACCGGCCGGCCTGCGCTGCGCAGTGCGGCATCGAGCTCGGCAACGCTGCGCACCGTCGCGAACGTCGGCCCGTGCGCTGCCGCAACGGCACCGCCGCCCCGCAAGTGCCCGAGCGGTTGCAGCGGATCGGTGCCGCCCGAGGCCGCGCCCACCAGTTGCAGTGTGCCCAGCAAGGCCAGCACCGCCGCACCCGACTTGCGCAGCAGCGTGCCCGGCGCCGTCGCGGGCGCGTGCGCACCGCCGGCCAGCGCGACCACCGCCGCACCGATCAGCAATGCGCCCCACAGCGCCAGCGCCACCGTGGCCGACAGCACCGGCTGCACCGTGTACAGCGCCACCGCGAGCAGCATCAGGCCGAACAGGCGCTTGACGCCATCCATCCAGGCGCCGGCGCGCGGCAGCAGCGTGCCGGCCGAGGCCCCGACCAGCAGCAGCGGGATGCTCATGCCGGCCGCCAGCGAGAACAACGCCGTGCCACCGAGCAGCACGTCGCGCGTCTGGCTCAGGTACACCAGCGCACCGGCCAGCGGCGCGGCCACGCACGGGCTCACGATCAGCGCCGACACGCCGCCCATCGCGAACACGCTGGCCATGCGCCCGGCCGGCAGTTGCTGCGAGGCCTCGGTCAGGCGGCCGGTCAGCGCCGCCGGCAGCTGCAACTCGTACACGCCGAACATCGAGACCGCGAGCGCCACCAGCCCCAGCGCGAACACCCCCAGCACCCACGGGTTCTGCAACGCCGCTGCGAGCCCGACGCCGGCCAGCCCCGCCGCCACGCCGAACGCGGTGTAGACCAGTGCCATGCCGAGCGAATAGCTCGCGGCCAGCGCCAGCCCGCGCGAGCGGGTGACGTTGTGCCCCTGCCCGACGATGATCGACGACAGGATCGGCAGCATCGGCAGCACGCAGGGCGTCAGCGACAGCAGCACGCCGGCCAGGAAGAACACGCCGACCACGGTCCAGAAACGGCCGCCGCGCAAGGCGGCGTCGATGCCGGCGTTGTCGGTGGAGGTCGGCGCTGCCGATGACGGCGACGCTGCCTCCGTCTGCGCCAGGGCCGCTGTGGCCGAGCCGGTGGGCGCCGCGCTCGACGACGTGGCACCGCTGCCGCCCGCCACCACCAGCCGCGCCGTCCCGTCRCCGCCGAAGCCGCTCAGGCCGATCTCCGCCTGCGTCTCGCGCGGCGGATAGCACAGGCCCTTGTCGGCACACCCCTGGCTCGTCACCGTCAGCGTGAAGCGCGGTGCCGCCTGCTGCACCGGCACGACGATGCGGATCACGTCGCGGTAGGTCTCGACATTCTTCTGGAAGGTCTCGTCGAACTTCACCTTGCCCGGCGGGATGACCGGCTCGCCGAGCGTCGCCCCGCCGGCCGCGAACCTGAACTGCTCCCGGTAGAGGTAGTAGCCCGGCGCGATCGCGAAGCTGACCTCGACGCTCTTCGCGTCCAGCGGCTTCGCATCGAAGCGGAAGGCCACCGCGGGGTCGAGGAAATCGTCGGCGGCCCGCGCCGCGCCGGGCAGCGCGCACAGCGCCGCCGCCCACATCATCAATGCAGCCGCCAGGCGCGGCCAGGGGGTCACGGGATTCAATGCACGCATGGGAGGGGGAGTCGAAGGCACGCGACAGGTTCCGTGCCGCTACTTGAAGAAACGGCGCCGGGTGAGCACCAATGCCAGGTAGTAGCCGCCCCCTGCATAGGCGGCCAGCACCAGCACCGGCAGCCCCACCTGCTGCGGCCACTGCCCGAGGATCAACGGCCGCACCAGGTCGACCGCGGCGGTCAGCGGCAGCACCTGCGCGATCACCTGCAGCCAGCCGGGCATCTGCTCGATCGGGAAGTACACGCCCGACAGGAAGGTCATCGGCGTCATCACCAGCGTGAAGTAGTAGGTGAAGAAATCGTAGCTCTGCGCCAGCGCGTTGAACACCAGTGCGATCGAGGCGAATGTCACGCCGACGAAGCACAGCACCGGCAGCGCGAGCAGCATCGTCGGCGCCCGGCTGATCCCGAGCACGAAGATCACCGCCATGATCGCCGCCACCGTGAACACCGATTTCATCGCCGCCCACAGCATCTCGGCGAACACGATGTCGTCGAGCGCGATCGGCGCGTTCATGATGCTGTCCCAGGTGCGCTGCACCTGCATGCGCGAATAGGCCGAGTACAGCGCCTCGAAGGTCGCGGCCAGCGCACCGCTGACGGCGATGCTCCCCGACGCCAGGTACTCGATGTACGGCAGCCCCTGCACCTGGCCGATCATCGAGCCGAGCCCGTAGCCGAACGCCACCAGCGTGATCAGCGGCTCGGCGATGTTGCCCAGCACGCTCGGCACCGCCAGCTTGCGCCACACCAGCAGGTTGCGCAGCACCACCGGCCAGAAACGCGCGGTGATGCGCGGGGCGGCGTAGAGGGAGATCAGCATCGCTCGGTCCTGTCAGGCGTCGTCACGGATCTGCCGGCCCGTGAGCTTGAGGAACAGGTCCTCCAGGTTCGCCGGCCGGTGCAGTGTGCGGATGTCGTGGTGCTGCGCCAGCGCCTGCAGCAGCGGTTGCGGCTGGCGCAGGTAGAAGAACACCGTCTCGCCGCTGGTCTCGACACGCTCGGCCAGGCCCGCATGCTGCGCCGCCATCGCGAGCGCGCCATCGCCGAACACCTCGACGACATCGGTCTCGAGGTGCTCGTTGATCAGGCCGCGCGGCGTGCCTTCGGCGATCTTGCGGCCGTGGTCCAGCACCAGCAGGCGATCGCACAGGCGCTCGGCCTCGTCCATGAAGTGGGTCGTCAGCAGGATCGACTTGCCCTGCTGCAGCAGGTTCTGCAGCCGCTCCCACATCAGGTGCCTCGCCTGCGGATCGAGGCCGGTGGTGGGCTCGTCGAGCAGCAGCAGGTCGGGGTCGTTGATCAGCGCACGGCCGAGGCTCAGGCGCCGCTTCATGCCGCCGGACAGTTCGCCGGGCTTCGCATCGGCCTTCGATTGCAGCGAGGCGAACTCCAGCAGCTTCGGGATGCGCGCCTCGATCGTCGCTTTCGGCAGGCCGAAGTAGCGGCCGTAGACGCGCAGGTTCTCTGCGCAGGTGAAATCGGGATCGAGGCTGTCGAACTGCGTGACGACGCCGATCCGCTTCTTGGCCTCGCGCACCTGCTGCGGAATCGGCAGCCCGAAGGCCTGCACCTCGCCGGCGTCCGGCCCGACCAGGCCCAGGCACATGCGGATCGTGGTGGTCTTGCCGGCGCCGTTCGGGCCGATCACGCCGAGGCATTCGCCCGCCTGGATCTCCAGCGAGAGGTCGTCGACGACGGTGTTGGTGCCGAATTTCTTGTGCAGGTGGGAGATGCGGAAGATCGGCTCGGCCATGCCGCGCAGTGTGCCATCGCCGCGAGAAAAGCATCGCCCATGGAAAAAGGGCCGGTGATCGCAATCACCGGCCCTTTTCGATTCAGCGCGCCTTGTTCAGGCGCTGCCGCTCAGGCGTTGTCGGTCGCCGCTTCGTCGGCCACTTCAGGGCGGTCGACCAGCTCGACGAAGGCCATCGGCGCGTTGTCGCCGATGCGGAAGCCCATCTTCAGGATGCGGGTGTAGCCGCCCGGGCGCGCCTTGTAGCGCGGGCCCAGTTCGTTGAAGAGCTTCGTGACGATGTCGCGGTCGCGCGTGCGGTCGAAGGCGAGGCGGCGGTTCGCCAGCGTCGGCTCCTTGGCCAGCGTGATCAGCGGCTCGACGACGCGGCGCAGTTCCTTGGCCTTCGGGACCGTGGTCTTGATCGCTTCGTGCTGCAGCAGCGAGTTGCACATGTTGCGCAGCATCGCAGCGCGGTGCTCCGACGTGCGGTTGAGTTTGCGAAGTCCGTTGCGGTGACGCATGGTGCTGTTCCTTTGTTGACTGACTTATAAGACCCCAGCCGTATCAGGTACTGGGGGTGCACGATCAAACGCGTTAGCGCTTGTCGAGGCCCTGCGGGGGCCAGTTCTCGAGGCGTGCGCCCAGCGTGAGACCACGCGAGGCGAGCACTTCCTTGATTTCGTTCAGCGACTTGCGACCCAGGTTCGGGGTCTTCAGCAGCTCGGTCTCGGTGCGCTGGATCAGGTCGCCGATGTAGTAGATGTTTTCGGCCTTCAGGCAGTTGGCCGAACGCACCGTCAGCTCGAGCTCGTCGACCGGACGCAGCAGGATCGGGTCGAACTGCGTGCTGCGCTGGGCCGGCTGGTCGAACGCGGCGATCTCGCTGCCTTCCAGCTGCGCGAACACGGCCAGTTGTTCCACCAGGATCTTCGCCGACGCGCGGATCGCCTCTTCCGGCGTGATCGCACCGTTCGTGACGATCTCCATCACCAGCTTGTCCAGGTCGGTGCGCTGCTCGACGCGGGCGCTCTCGACCGTGTAGCTGACGCGGGCGACCGGCGAGAACGAAGCGTCCAGCACGATGCGGCCGATCGACTTGGTCGGCTCGTCGCCGTAGCGGCGCAGCGTGCCGGGCACGTAGCCGCGGCCCTTCTCGACCTTGATCTGCATGTCCAGCTTGCCGCCTTGCGACAGGTGGGCGATGACGTGATCCGGGTTGATGATTTCCACATCGTGCGGCGTCTGGATGTCGCCGGCGGTGACGGGGCCTTCACCTTCCTTGCGCAGCACCAGCGTCACTTCGTCGCGGTTGTGCAGGCGGAACACGACGCCCTTCAGGTTCAGCATGATGTGAACCACGTCTTCCTGCACGCCGTCGACGGTCGAGTACTCGTGGAGCACGCCGGCGATCGTCACTTCGGTCGGCGCATACCCCACCATCGACGACAGCAGCACGCGACGCAGCGCGTTGCCCAGCGTGTGGCCGTAGCCGCGCTCGAACGGTTCGAGCGTGACCTTGGCGCGGTTGCCGCCCAGCGGCTCCACATTGATGGCTTTGGGTTTGAGCAGATTTGTTTGCATGAGGTCTTTCTTTCAATACCCTCGGTTCGTTACACCGATAAGGCTGAGGGACCAACGGCCACGGCGGGTGCCACGGCCGCACCAGGGAAATCGAGAGACTCGCGAAACGCGGACGGGCCACCCCGCGCCGCCCACGGGGGCGACGTCGGCGTGGCCGGCACGGGCATCAACGCGAATACAGTTCAACGATCAGCGCTTCCTTGATGTCCGCGCCGAATTCGTCGCGGTCCGGCGCCTTCTTGAACACGCCTTCCAGCTTGCTCGCATCGACCTGCACCCAGTTCGGCATGCCTTGCGATTCGGCCAGCTTGACCGAGTCGGTGATGCGCAGTTGCTTCTTCGACTTGTCACGCACGGCCACCGTGTCACCGGCCTTGACCAGGTACGACGCGATGTTGACCGTGGCGCCGTTCACCGTGATCGCCTTGTGCGACACCAGCTGGCGCGCTTCGGCACGGGTCGAGCCGAAGCCCATGCGGTAGACGACGTTGTCCAGGCGCGATTCCAGCAGCAGCAGCAGGTTGGCACCGGTGTTGCCCTTGCGGCGCTCGGCCTCGGCGAAATAGCGGCGGAACTGGCGCTCCAGCACGCCGTACATGCGCTTGACCTTCTGCTTCTCGCGCAGTTGCAGGCCGAAGTCGGAGGTGCGCGAGCCGGAGGTGCGGCCATGCTGGCCGGGCTTGCTGTCGAACTTGACCTTGTCACCGATGGCGCGACGGGCGCTCTTCAGGAACAGGTCGGTGCCTTCACGGCGGGCGAGTTTGCCCTTGGGGCCAAGATAACGTGCCACGTTGCTTCCTTTGGTCAATCTGACATGGGCTTCCTCTGAAGCTCATGCGAGTCCGGCGAGTGTTGTTCTGGGCGCTCGGACGGTGGGCTTGAGGCCTGGCGGCCTAACGAATGCGCCGGCGCGGTGCAAGGCACCCGCCGGCGACGAGAAAAACTTCAGCGATCAGATGCGACGACGCTTCTGCGGACGGCAGCCGTTGTGCGGCACCGGCGTCACGTCGGAAATCGAGTTGATGCGGATGCCCAGCGAAGCCAGGGCGCGCACCGACGATTCACGACCCGGGCCGGGGCCCTTGATCCGCACGTCGAGGTTCTTGATGCCCTGTTCCTGGGCAGCACGACCTGCGACTTCAGCCGCCACCTGGGCTGCGAAGGGCGTCGATTTGCGCGAACCCTTGAAGCCTTGGCCACCGCTCGACGCCCAGGACAGCGCGCCGCCCTGACGATCGGTGATCGTGATGATCGTGTTGTTGAACGATGCGTGAACGTGGGCGATGCCGTCCGCAACATTCTTGCGGACCTTCTTGCGCACACGCTGGGCAGCGGTATTCGGTGCTTTAGCCATATCGACCTTCTCTCAAATCACTTCTTGACCAGGGCGCCGGACTTGCGCGGGCCCTTGCGAGTGCGCGCATTCGTCTTCGTGCGCTGGCCGCGAACCGGCAGGCCACGGCGATGACGGAAGCCACGGTAGCAGCCGAGGTCCATCAACCGCTTGATGTTGATGGACATCTCGCGGCGCAGATCGCCCTCGATCGTCATGCGGCCGATTTCTTCCCGGATCTTCTCCAGGTCGGTGTCGGTCAGGTCCTTGATCTTGCGATCGAGCGGGACGTTGCAGGCGGCGCAGATCTTCTGCGCGGTGCTGCGACCGATGCCGTAAATCGCCGTCAGGCCGATCTCAGCGTGTTTCTGGGGCGGAATGTTGATACCAGCAATACGTGCCATGAGCTTCCTCTATTCGCTTTTCGTCCGAAGGCCAGGTTCAGCCTTGGCGCTGCTTGTGGCGCGGATCCGTGCAGATCACGCGCACAACGCCCTTGCGACGGATGACCTTGCAATTCCGGCACATCTTCTTGACCGATGCTGCAACTTTCATACTCTTCTCCTAGGCCCTTTCAGAGCGCTTCCTGATTCAAACTCGTCGTGTTCCGAACAATCACTTGGCCCGGAACACGATGCGGGCCCGCGTCAAATCGTAGGGCGTCAACTCGACTGTCACCTTGTCGCCGGGCAGGATGCGGATGTAGTGCATCCGCATTTTTCCGGAGATGTGGCCCAGCACGATGTGCCCGTTTTCCAACTTCACACGAAACGTGGCATTCGGCAGATTCTCCAGAATCTCGCCTTGCATCTGAATGACGTCGTCTTTCGCCATGCCTGTCTGTTTCGTGTCTGTCTTCGTCGATCACCAGCATCAGCTGGCCTTGAAATTCGCCTTCTTGAGCAGCGACTCGTACTGCTGACTCATCACATAAGACTGCACCTGCGCCCAGAAGTCCATCGTGACAACCACGATGATCAGCAGCGAGGTCCCGCCGAAGTAGAACGGAACGTTGTACTTCAGCACCAGGAATTCGGGCAGCAGGCAGACCAGCGTGATGTAGATCGCACCGGCCAGCGTCAGGCGGGACAGGATGCGGTCGATGTGCTTGGCCGTCTGGTCGCCCGGACGAATGCCCGGAATGAACGCGCCGCTCTTCTTCAGGTTGTCTGCCGTCTCACGGCTGTTGAACACCAGTGCCGTGTAGAAGAAGCAGAAGAACACGATCGCCGCGGCATACAGCATCACGTAGATCGGCTGGCCCGGAGACAGCAGGCCGGCCAGGTCCTTCAGCCAGCGCAGGCTTTCGCCCGTCGCGAACCAGCTCACCACGGTGGCCGGCAGCAGGATGATCGACGACGCGAAGATCGGCGGGATCACGCCCGACATGTTCAGCTTGAGCGGGAGGTGCGACGACTGGCCGCCGTAGACCTTGTTGCCGACCTGGCGCTTCGCATAGTTCACGAGGATCTTGCGCTGGCCCCGCTCGACGAACACCACCGCATACGTCACCGCCCCGATCACGAGCAGGATGAACAGCAGCACCAGGACGCTCATCGCGCCGGTGTTGCGCAGCTCGAGCAAGCCGCCGATCGCGTTCGGCAGGCCGGCCGCGATGCCACCGAAGATCAGGATCGAGATGCCGTTGCCCAGGCCGCGTTCGGTGATCTGCTCACCGAGCCACATCAGGAACATCGTGCCGGCCACCAGGCTCACGACCGCCGTCAGACGGAAGCCGACGCCGGGCGAAACGACCAGGCCCGCCTGGCCCTCGAGCGCCAGCGCAATGCTCAGCGACTGGAAGATCGCGAGGCCCAGCGTGCCGTAGCGCGTGTACTGCGTGATCTTGCGACGACCCGACTCGCCTTCCTTCTTCAGCGCTTCCAGGCTCGGCACCACGTAGGTCATCAGTTGCATGATGATCGACGCCGAGATGTAGGGCATGATGCCCAGCGCGAAGACGGTGAAGCGCGACAGGGCGCCGCCCGAGAACATGTTGAACAGGCTCAGGATCCCGCCCTGCTGGCCCTTGAAGAGCTGCTGCAGTTGGTTCGGATCGATGCCCGGCACCGGGATGTGCGCTCCGATGCGGTACACGACGAGCGCCAACACCAGGAAGACGAGCCGGCGACGGAGGTCGCCGAACTTGCCACTCTTGGCCAGCTGATTCGCGTTGGTTGCCACTGAAGCGCGTCCCGAGTTACGCGACCGAGCCGCCAGCGGCTTCGATCGCAGCCTTGGCAGCGGCGGTCGCGCCGATGCCCTTGAGCACGACCTTCTTGGTCAGCTCGCCGGTCTTGATGACCTTGACCACCTTGGCCAGCTGGCCGACGAGGCCCGCTTGCTTCAGCGTCAGCATGTCGACTTCATCGGTGGCCAGCACCTCGAGGTCGGACAGCGTGATCTCGGCGTTGTACTTCAGCAGCGCCGACTTGAAGCCACGCTTCGGCAGGCGACGTTGCAGCGGCATCTGGCCGCCTTCGAAGCCGACCTTGTGGTAGCCGCCCGAACGCGATTTCTGGCCCTTGTGGCCGCGGCCGGCCGTCTTGCCCAGGCCGGAGCCGATGCCACGGCCGACACGGCGCTTGGCATGCTTGGCGCCCGCGGCGGGCTTGATGTTGTTCAGTTCCATGTTCGTTCCTCGGGTCAGAGCACTTTGACCAGGTACTGGACCTTGGTGATCATGCCGCGCACTGCCGGCGTGTCTTCCAGCGTCGATTCGCTGTTCAGCTTGCGCAGGCCCAGGCCGCGCACGGTCGCGCGATGCGATTCGCGCGTGCCGGCGATGCTGCGGACCAGCTTGATCTTGACGGTTTTCTTGTCAGCCATGATGTTTCTCCGCGCGCCGTTCAGCCGAGGATCTGCTCGACGGACAGGCCACGCTTGGCGGCGATCTCAGCCGGCGTGCTGACATGCTTCAGGGCATTCAGCGTGGCGCGAACGAGGTTGTACGGGTTGGTCGAACCGAGGCTCTTGCAGACGATGTCGGTCACGCCCATCACTTCGAACACCGCGCGCATCGGGCCGCCGGCGATGATGCCGTCACCCGGCTTGGCCGGTGCCATCAGGACGCGCGAAGCACCGTGCTCGCCGATCACCTTGTGGTGGATCGAGCCGTTCTTCAGCGAGACCTTGACCATGTTGCGACGGGCGGATTCCATCGCCTTCTGCACGGCGACCGGAACTTCCTTCGCCTTGCCCTTGCCCATGCCGATGCGGCCATCGCCGTCACCGACCACGGTCAGAGCCGCGAAGCTCAGCGTGCGACCACCCTTGACGACCTTGGTGACGCGGTTGACCGCGATCATCTTTTCCTTCAGGCCGTCGTCGTTGCCTTCAGCCTGCGCGCGGGGTTGAAACTTTGCCATTGTCGAATTCCTTGTCTTCGCCGATTCTCAGATGCCCGAGGGCATCAGAACTGCAGGCCGGCTTCGCGAGCCGCGTCTGCCAGCGCCTTGATGCGGCCGTGGTATGCAAAACCGGCGCGGTCGAACGCCACCTTCTCGACGCCCGCAGCCTTCGCCTTCTCGGCGATGCGCTTGCCGATGACGGTGGCAGCAGCCACGTTGCCACCCTTGCCCGAGGCGCCCAGTTCCTTGCGGACGTCGGCTTCGGCGGTCGAGGCGCTGGCCAGCACCTTCTGGCCGTCGTCGGAGATGACGCTGGCGTAGATGTGCAGGTTGGTGCGGAAGACCGTCAGGCGCGCCACGCGTTGGACCGCGATGCGTGCACGGGTCTGGCGGGAGCGGCGAATGCGCTGATCTTTTTTGTTCAACATGTCGTCGCTCCTTACTTCTTCTTGGTCTCTTTGAGGGTGACCTTCTCGTCGGCATACCGGATGCCCTTGCCCTTGTAGGGCTCGGGCGGCCGGATCGCGCGGACTTCAGCGGCGATCTGGCCAACGGCTTGGCGATCGGAACCCTTGATGATGATTTCGGTCTGCGTCGGGCACTCGACCTTGATGCCGGTCGGCATGTCCTTCGACACCGGGTGCGAGAACCCGATCTGCAGGTTCAGCTTGGTGCCGGCAGCCTGGGCCCGGAAGCCCACGCCGACCAGCGTCAGCTTCTTCTCGAAACCCTTGCTCACGCCGTTGACCATGTTGGCCACCAGCGCGCGCATCGTGCCCGACATCGCGTCGGCTTCGACGCTGTCATTGGCCGGTGCGAACTGCAGCTTGCCGCCTTCGTTCGTCACGGCCACCAGGCCGTTCACCGGACGCACCAGCGTGCCGAGCGAGCCCTTGACGCTGATCTTCTCAGCGGTGATCGACACATCCACGCCTTGCGGGAGAGCGATCGGCATTTTTCCTACGCGGGACATTTCGCTTCTCCGTTGCTTAGGCGACGTAGCAAAGCACTTCGCCGCCGATACCGGCCTGGCGAGCCTTGCGGTCCGTCATCACGCCCTTCGGCGTGGTCACGATGGCGACACCGAGACCGTTCATCACGCTCGGGATGTCGTGGCGGCCCTTGTAGATCCGCAGACCCGGGCGGCTGACGCGCTCGATGTGCTCGATCACCGGGCGGCCGGCGTAGTACTTCAGCGTGATCTCGAGCTGCGGCTTGGACTTTTCGCCCACCAGCGCAAAACTCTCGATGTAGCCCTCGTCCTTCAGGACTTGCGTGATCGCCACTTTCAGCTTCGACGCCGGCATCGTCACGGAGGTCTTCTGGACCATCTGTGCGTTGCGGATGCGCGTCAGCAGATCGGCGATAGGATCACTCATGCTCATTCGAATATCTCCTGATCGTCCTGCCGATTACCAGCTGGCCTTGACGACACCGGGGATGTCGCCCTTGAACGCGAGTTCGCGGATCTTGTTGCGGCCCAGGCCGAACTTGCGGAAGGTGCCACGCGGGCGACCGGTCAGCTCGCAACGGTTGCGTTGACGCGTCGGGTACGCATTGCGCGGCAGCTTCTGCAGCTCCAGGCGCGCGGCGTAGCGCTCTTCGTCGGACTTCTTCGCGTCGTTCGCCGTAGCCTTCAGCTCGGTGTACTTCTTCGCGAACTTGGCAACCAGTCGCTCGCGCTTCTCTTCGCGCTGGATGAGGGATGTCTTAGCCACGGGCCACCTCAGTTCTTGAACGGGAATTTGAACGAAGCGAGGAGCGCCTTGGCTTCATCGTCGCTCTTGGCAGTCGTCGTGATGCTGATGTTCAGACCACGCAGCGCATCGACCTTGTCGTACTCGATCTCGGGGAAGATGATCTGTTCCTTGACGCCGATGTTGTAGTTGCCACGGCCATCGAACGAACGACCCGAGATGCCGCGGAAGTCACGAACGCGCGGCAGCGCGATCGTCACGAAGCGGTCCAGGAATTCATACATCTGGACGCCACGCAGCGTGACCATGCAGCCGATGGGCACGCCGTCACGGATCTTGAAGCCGGCAATCGCCTTCTTCGACTTCGTGACCRCGGGCTTCTGGCCGGCAATCTTGGTCAGGTCGCTGACAGCGTGTTCCATGACCTTCTTGTCCGAGACCGCCTCGCTCACGCCCATGTTGAGCGTGATCTTCGTGATGCGGGGAACCTGCATCGTCGAGACGTAGCCGAACTTCGTCACGAGGTCGGGAACGACCTTCTCGCGGTAAAACTGTTGCAAACGAGCCATGGCTAACCTCTTATGCCTTGATTTCTTCGCCGCTGGACTTGAACACGCGGACCTTCTTGCCGTCAGCCAGCAACTTGATGCCCACGCGATCACCCTTGCCGGTCACCGCATTGAAGATGGCGATGTTCGACTGATGGATCGGCATGACCTTGTCGACGATGCCGCCGGTGGTGCCCTTCATCGGGTTCGGCTTGACGTGCTTCTTGACGACGTTCACGCCGTCGACGCTCAGGTGGTCAGCATCGACACGTGCGACGACCTTACCGCGCTTGCCCTTGTCGCGACCGGTCAACACGATGACCTCGTCGCCTGTACGAATCTTGTTCATGGCTCGTCCTTTGACTTGTCTCAGCTCAGAGCACTTCAGGTGCGAGCGAAACGATCTTCATGAAGCGCTCGGTACGCAGTTCACGCGTGACCGGGCCGAAGATGCGGGTGCCGATCGGCTCGAGCTTGGCGTTCAGCAGGACGGCGGCATTGCCGTCGAACTTGACCAGCGAGCCGTCCTGGCGGCGAACGCCCTTGGCGGTGCGAACGACGACGGCACTGTAGACCTCGCCCTTCTTCACGCGACCACGCGGCGCAGCTTCCTTGATGCTGACCTTGATCACGTCACCGATGCCGGCGTAACGACGCTTCGAGCCGCCGAGCACCTTGATGCACATGACGGATTTCGCGCCAGTGTTGTCCGCGACATCAAGCCGCGATTGCATTTGAATCATGTTCAGTCCCCAACTTGTACTGCGCAAGCGCAGTCAGTCTTGGGCCCGTGGTTTGGGCGGAGCCGAGGCTCGTTTCACTGGGGCTCCACTGACCTCATCACTGAGTTCCTTGGTGCACAGCCAAACGGGCGTTTCGGCGAAGCTGCGGATTATGGGGGACTTCTGAAACCCGTGTCAACCCGGTCCCGCAAAAGAAACCGGGCGCAGCGCCAGGACTTTGCCTGCGCGCCACAACCTACAATCGCGGACTTTTCATTTCTGCCCCGGGGCCGTCTGGCACGCAGGGGCGTCCACTGAGGATTCTCACGTGTTCATTTCCGAAGCTTTTGCCCAGGCCGCTCCCGCAGCAGGCGCCCAGTCGCCGTTCGGCGGTGGCATCACCGGCATGCTGCCGTTCGTGCTGCTGTTCGTGGTGATGTACTTCGTGATGATCCGCCCGCAGATGAAGCGGCAGAAAGAGCACAAGGCGATGATCGAGGCCGTCGCCAAGGGCGACGAGGTCGTGATCGCCGGCGGCCTGCTCGGCAAGGTCGCCAAGCTCGGCGAGACCTTCATCCACGTCGAGATCGCCGAAGGCGTCGAGGTGCAGGTGCAGCGCAGCTCCGTCGTGCAAGTGCTGCCCAAGGGCACGGTCAAGTAAGCAGGGTGCCATGAATCGCTATCCGTGGTGGAAGTACGCGATCCTCGGGATCGCGCTGGTGGTCGGCCTGCTGTACACGCTGCCCAATGTGTTCGGCGAAGCGCCGGCCGTGCAGATCAGCAGCGGCAAGCCGACGCTGAAGCTCGATGCGTCGATGACGCAGCGCGTGACGCAGGCGCTGTCCGCGGCCGGCATCCCGTCGGACTTCGTCGAGTTCGACGGCAACTCGGTGCGCGCCCGCTTCGGCGACGTCGACACCCAGGGCAAGGCCAAGGTAGCGATCGCCAATGCACTCAACCCGGACCCGAACGACCCGAGCTACGTCGTCGCGCTGAACCTGCTGTCGCGCTCGCCGCACTGGCTGACCGCGATCCGCGCGCTGCCGATGTACCTGGGCCTGGACCTGCGCGGCGGCGTGCACTTCCTGATGCAGGTCGACATGAAGTCGGCGCTGACCAAGAAGGCCGAGGCGCTGACCGGCGACATCCGCACGCTGCTGCGCGACAAGAACCTGCGCCACGCCGGCATCTCGCGCAACGGCGACACCGTCGAGGTGCGCTTCCGCGACCGCGAGACGGTGAACGCGGCGCGCTCACTGCTGACCGAACAGCTGCCCGACCTGCAATGGACCGAGACGCCCGACGGCACCGAGATCCGCATGTCCGGCGCTCTGAAGCCGGCGGCCGCGCGCCTGGTCCAGGACGCCGCGATCAAGCAGAACATCACGACGCTGCACAACCGCGTCAATGAACTGGGCGTCGCCGAACCGGTGATCCAGCAGCAGGGCGTCGACCGCGTGGTCGTCGAGCTGCCGGGCGTGCAGGACACCGCGCGCGCCAAGCAGACGCTCGGCCGCACCGCGACACTCGAGCTGCGCATGGTCGACGACAGCGCCGAAGCCAATTCGGCGGCAGCCGGCAACGGGCCGGTGCCGTTCGGCACCGAGCGCTTCACCGAACGCGGCGGCCGCTCGATCATCGTCAAGCGCAACGTCGTGCTGACCGGCGACAGCCTGACCGATGCGCAACCCGGCTTCGACAGCCAGACCCAGCAGCCGAAGGTCGACCTGACCGTCGACGCGAAGGGCGCGCGCATCATGCGCGACACCTCGCGCGACAACATCGGCAAGCGCATGGCGATCATCCTGTTCGAGAAGGGCAAGGGCGAGGTCGTGACCGCGCCGGTGATCCAGGGCGAACTCGGCAACCGCTTCCAGATCTCCGGCTCGATGACGCCGTCCGAGGCCACCGACACCGCGCTGCTGCTGCGCGCTGGCTCGCTGGCCGCGCCGATGGACATCATCGAGGAGAGCACGATCGGGCCGACGCTCGGCGCCGACAACATCGCCAAGGGCTTCCACAGCGTGATGGGCGGCTTCGCCCTGATCGCGCTGTTCATGTGCTGCTACTACCTGCTGTTCGGCGTGTTCTCGACGCTGGCGCTCGCGTTCAACCTGCTGCTGCTGGTGGCGGTGCTGTCGATGCTGCAGGCGACGCTGACGCTGCCGGGCGTGGCCGCCATCGCGCTGACGCTGGGCATGGCGATCGACGCCAACGTGCTGATCAACGAGCGGGTGCGCGAGGAACTGCGCAACGGCGCGTCGGCGCAGGCGGCGATCCACGCCGGCTACGAGCGCGCGTTCGCGACCATCCTCGACTCCAACGTCACCACGCTGATCGCCGGCGTCGCGCTGCTGGCCTTCGGCTCCGGCCCGATCAAGGGCTTCGCCGTGGTGCACTGCCTGGGCATCCTCACGTCGATGTTCTCGGCGGTGATGTTCTCGCGCGGCCTCGTGAACCTCTGGTACGGCAGCAAGAAGAAGCTCAAGAGCGTGTCGATCGGCCAGGTCTGGCGCCCGCAGGGCGCACCGGCCACGCCGGGCGACCAGCCGCAAGGCTGACCCCACGCAACACCCGAACTAGCAGGCAATTCCATGGAATTCTTCCGGATCAAGCGCGACATCCCGTTCATGCGGCATGCGCTGGTGTTCAACGTCGTGTCGCTGCTGACCTTCCTGGCGGCGGTGTTCTTCCTCGCGACCCGCGGGCTGCACCTGTCGGTCGAGTTCACCGGCGGCACGCTGATCGAGACCGCCTATTCGCAGTCGGCCGACATCAACCGGGTGCGCGGCATCGTCGAAGGCCTGCAACTGGGCGAGGCCCAGGTGCAGAACTTCGGCAGCGCGCGCGACGTGCTGATCCGCCTGCCGGTGCGGCCGGACATCAAGCAGGACGTGGTCGTCGAGCGGGTGTTCGGTGCACTGTGCAAAGCCGAGAACGGCATCGTGTCGACGCTGCAGTCCGTCAGCGACAAGGGCGAGGCCGTGTCGCGCCCGGTCTGCAAGGTCGGCGACGCGGAGCCGGTATCGCTGCGCCGCAACGAGTTCGTCGGCCCGCAGGTCGGCCGCGAACTGGCCGAGGACGGCGCCAAGGCGCTGGTCTTCGTGATCGCCGGCATCATGCTGTACCTCGCCTTCCGCTTCGAGTGGAAGTTCTCGGTCGCCGCGATCGTCGCCAACCTGCACGACGTGATCATCATCCTGGGCTTCTTCGCGTTCTTCCAGTGGGAGTTCAGCCTGTCGGTGCTGGCCGCCGTGCTCGCGGTGCTGGGCTACTCGGTCAACGAATCGGTCGTGATCTTCGACCGGATCCGCGAGGCCTTCCGCAAGTACCGCAAGATGACGACACCCGAAGTCATCGACCACGCGATCACCAGCACGATGAGCCGCACCATCATCACGCACGGCAGCACCCAGATGATGGTGCTGTCGATGCTGATCTTCGGCGGCCAGACGCTGCACTATTTCGCCGTGGCGCTGACGATCGGCATCCTGTTCGGCATCTACTCGTCGGTTTTCGTGGCCGCCGCCATCGCGATGTGGCTGGGCGTGAAGCGTGAAGACCTGATGAAAGCGACGGCCAAAGAGACCGATCCGGACGATCCGAACGCCGGAGCGGTGGTGTAGAGTAAGGACTTCCCCACTCGATCGCTATCCGACACCTTCATGGCGACCGCCGCCGATTCGTTGGCCCTGGCCGCCCAGGCGCGCCGCTCCTACGTCGAGCGGCTCCTCTACGGCGTGCCCGGCATCGTCCAGGCGGTCGAGGAAGGCGCCCGCTTGCTGGCCGCCCAGACGGCCGAGCACGGGATCCAGTACAAGCGCCGCGATGCGGCGGCCGACCTGCGGCGCGCCGCGCCGTTGTGGGTCAGCGGCATGACGACGGCACTGCGCGCCTCGCTCGGCAACGGCATGGTGTCGGCTTCGCGCCCCGGTGACCTGCCACCACCCGGGCGCGCTGCCAGCATGACGCTGGTCGACGACGACACCATCGAGGTCGAGATCCTCAGTTCGCGGCTGGCGTTGGCGATGATGGACAAGTCGTCGTGGGAGTTCACCGACCTGCGCTCGCGCATGTCGTCGATGGAACGCCGCGACGAGCTCGACACCAACGACGTGCTGCGCCCCCATGTGCTGGCCCGCATCGTCACCGCCGCCTGGCGCGGGGCCTCGCTCAACCATGACCTGTGGCGCACGCTGCAGGGCGTGATCCACGAGGAATTCGCGCATTTCGCCGAAGAGGCGTACCACGAGACCAACCGCTGGCTGGTGCAGAAGGGCGTGTTGCCCGACGTCGACCTGCGGCCGTTCATCCGGCGCACGCGCAATGGCCAGGGTGCTGGCGGTGGCGGCGCCTCCGGCGGGCCGGCGACCGTCGCATCGCCGGCAGGCACCGGCTTCGGCCGCACCGGCGTCGGTGAGGAAACCCGCATGATGACCCGGGCCGGCGGCTTCGCCCGCGGGGCCGACCACGCCGAGGCGGTGCTCGGGCGCCTGAACCGGCTGATCGGCCGGCAGCTCCCCGACTTCAGCCGCACGGCGCCGATGAATTCGGCCTCGCCCGAGTTGCGGGCCGCAATCACGGACGCCCAGCAAGGCATCCAGCGGCGCCTCGGAGCGGGCTCGCCCGATTCCCCGCGCACCTCGGCCGGCCAGGTCAGCACCCCGGCCCTGCTCGAGGAACTGCACCAGCGCAAGCAGGCGCTGAAGAAGGCCGCGTCGACGCCGGTCGAGCGCGCCACGATCGAGATCGTCGCGCTGCTGTTCCAGAGCATCCTGACCGAGGAGCGCATCCCGGCCGTCGTGCGGGTGTGGTTCGCCCGGCTGCAGATGCCGGTGCTGCGGGTGGCCGTCAGCGAGCCCGATTTCTTTGCGACCGTCGACCACCCGGCGCGCCGGCTGATCGACCGCATGGGCGCCTGCGTGATGGGCTTCGACTCCACCAGCCGCGCCGTCGGCGATGCGCTGGAGCGCGAGATCAAGCGCGTCGTGCAGGTCGTCGAGGCCTACCCGGACACCGGACGCCGGGTGTTCCAGACCGTGCTGACCGAGTTCGAGAAGTTCCTCGAGAACTATTTCCAGAACGAGAACGAGGCCACCCGCAAGGGCGTCTCGCTGGCCCAGCAGGTCGAGCAGCGCGAGACGCTCGCGATCCAGTACACGATCGAGCTGCGCAAGATGCTCAACGAGGTGCCGGTGCAGGAAGGCGTGCGCGACTTCCTGTTCCAGGTCTGGGCCGACGTGATGGCGATGACTGCGGTGAAGAGCGGCGCGCAGGGCGCCGAGACGAAGACGATGAAGCGCGCCGCGGCCGACCTGATCTGGTCGGCGAGCGCGAAGGTCTCGCGCGAGGAACGCGCCGAAGTGATCCGCCGCCTGCCGCCGCTGCTGAAGACGCTGCGCGAGGGCATGGACCACGCCGGCGTCTCGCCCGAGCGCCAGGACGAGCACATCCAGCGGCTGAACAACTCGCTCGCCGCGGCGTTCACCGCGAAGACGGCCGCGATCCCGCAGGAGCGGCTCGAGGAACTGATGGTCCGCCTCGAGACCCTCGAGGAAATGCTGCCGGAATCGGCCGATGTCGACATCGACGAGGCGATGGTGCTGGACCTGTCGGGCCACGAGAGCGCCGAGCTCGAGGTGGTCGGCGAAGGTGGCTCGATGCCGACGCCGGCGATGCTGACCTGGGCGCGCGAGCTGCAGGTCGGCGGCTGGTACATGCTCGACTACCGCAATCGCAACGAGGCCGTGCAGCTCGCCTGGCAGGGCCTGCGGCGCCAGCTGGCGCTGTTCGTGTCGCCGCATGGGCGCGGCATCCTGTTCCAGCAGCACCGCCTGGCGGCCTTCCTGCAGGCCGGCCTGCTGGTGCCGGCGCAGGATGAATCGCTGACCGTGCGGGCCACGCGCAGCGCGCTGGCCAAGCTCGATGTCGATCCGAGCCGGTTGTTGAACTGACCCTCCGGCCCCAACGAAAAAGCCACCGCGTTCGGTGGCTTTTTTCGTTGGCAAGGCGGGGAAGTCAGTGGATCAACCGATCCGCCTCGTCGACGAACAACTCGTCCAGGATCAGCGCATCGGGTTCTTCGCCCAGGCTCCAGAACACCATCAGCACGATGATCTTCAGGTCTTCGAGGTCGACCGGTCCGCCGGAAATCGCCGTCGCGCGATCGATGACCATCTCACGCATCGGTGGCGGCAGCACGCCGGCCGATTCGAGGAAGCTGACGAAGCCGATGGACGCCTCGCCCAGGTGCTCCTGCTCGGTGGGCGTGTAGACGCGAAGACTGTCGGGACCCTGCTCGCCGCCGTACGACTGCGCTGCAGTGGCCAGGCCGTCGAGCCAGGACAGCGCCTCTTCGATCTCGTCGGACTCGAAGCCCATCGCTGACAGCTTGCGTGTCAGTTGGGCGTGGTCCGGGCATGCGTCCGGCCGCCAGTAGTTTTCGTACAGGTAGACAAGCACGTCGAACATGAACCCACTATACCGCACGGTCACTCCCGCATGACTGGCAAAAAGCCCTGGGTCCGGGGTGGCTCAGGCAGCTGAAACCCTCTGAAACAGCTGGCCCGGAAGCCGGCTCACGCGGCCTTCCAATTCCAGCTCCAGCAGGCGGATGTTGAGCTGCTGCGCCGACCATCCGGTGCGTGCGACCAGCGCGTCCAGCGTGACGGGCTCGAACCCGAGTGCCGCCATGACGGCATCGTCGGGGATGCTCCCGGAGTCAACGCCCACGTCGGCCGTCGCTCCCGGATCACCACGCTGCTGGAACTGGAATTCCTCGAGCACATCGGCCGCACTCTCGACCAGCTTGGCACCCTGCTTGATGAGCCCATGGCAGCCGCGCGACTGCGGCGAATGAATCGAGCCGGGAATCGCGAACACCTCGCGACCCGCCTCGCTGGCGAGCCGGGCGCTGATCAGCGAACCCGATTGCAGCGCTGCCTCGACGACCAGCGTGCCGCGCGACAGGCCGGTGATGATGCGGTTGCGCTGCGGGAAGTTGTGCGCGAGCGGCGGCATGCCCAGCGCGTACTCGCTCAGCATCAGCCCTTCGGCGGCTATGCGTTTCGCCAGCGCGGCATGGCGTTTCGGGAAGACCTGGTCCAGGCCGGTACCGACCACCGCGATGGTGCTCGACAGCCCCTGCAGCGCCCCTTCGTGGGCCGCGCCATCGATGCCCTGGGCCAGCCCCGACACCACCGTCATGCCGGCCTCGCTCAACGCCTGGGCGAAGGCCTTCGCATTCGCGAGACCCTGGATCGTCGCCTGCCGGCTCCCGACGATGGCCACGCATGGGGCGGCCAGCAGCTCGATGCGCCCTTCGGCATAGAGCATCAGCGGCGGATCGGCAGTCTGCAGCAGGGCGGCCGGATAGTGCGGGTCGCCCAGCGTGACGATGCGGCGCGGCGCCTCGGCGGATGACGACGCGAGCCAGCGGCGCGTGGTCTCCAGCAGATCGGAAAGCCCGGCCGGCAGGTCGTCCAGCGCATCCGCGGCGGCAGGCTCGACGACGTGCCGGCGCGCGGCCGAGCCGGCCTGCAGCACCGCCGCAGGTGACCCGAAGGCGGCCAGCAGCTTGCGGGCGGCCTCGCGCCCCATGCCGGGCGTTTCGACCAGCCGGACCCAGTCCGCCCAATCATCGATCGGGGCGGACTCGTGGAACGCGGGGGAAGCACCCATGCCGGTCGACCGACCGGCGACCGCTTGACAACGCTGCGGTCGCGATCAGCGGGGCGATCAGGGTTGCGTGAAGCGGTCGCCGCGGCGGACCGGTTCCTGCACCGACAGGATCAGCGCATACGACATGCGGTCGAACACGCGGAAGACGAACAGGTAGCCATGGCGCTCGTCCGGCAGCTTGATCGCCGGCGTGCCCTTTTCGGTCTTGTCGACGGTGCGCGCGCCGTCCTTCCACAGCGCCAGCACGTTGCCCTTCTCGAGCCCGTCGCGCGCGCCCTTGTTCAGCGACACGATCTGGTTCTGGCCGGCCGCCACGGCCTCGCCGTACACCGAGACGATCTGGCCGGTGATCGGCGACTGCGGCGCGCGCGGAATGTAGTTCTGGAATTCGCGCGGCGGGACCGGCGACAGCTTGTCGCCGACGCGCACTTCCTGGCGGATGCTGGTCAGCATGAAGGTGTCGGGAACGATGTCGTCGGCACGTGCGGCGCCGCTGGTGTCGCCCTGGCGGATCAGCTCGCCGGTGCCGAGGTAGAACGCCTCGTAGCCCAGCACCTCGTTGGTGGTCGGGTCGCGCAGGGCCTGCGGCTCGCGGAAGAAGCGGAAGTTGCGCGCGCCGCCCAGGTCGCCGCGCACATAGGCCTTGTCGCCACGCGCCAGCAGCACGCGGGCTTCCGGCGTCGCGACGACGCGCGGCGCCTTCGCGAGTTCGTTCTCGTCGACGATCACGGCCTCGTTCAGGAACGGCTCGATCAGGTTCAGCGCGATCGCCGGGATGCCGTCGCGCGACAGGTCGCCTTCACGCACGCGCGGCGACAGCTTGACGACGCCGCCCTGCTCGCCGGAGCCGACGCGCAGGCGGGCACGGCCATTGGCCTTGTCGAGGAACAGCACCTGGCCCGGGTAGATCAGGTGGGGATTGCGGATCTGGTCGAGGTTCATGCCCCACAGCTCGGGCCAGCGCCACGGGCTGACCAGGAACACGCTGGAGATGTCCCACAGCGTGTCGCCGCGCTTCACGGTGTACGAGTCGGGCGCATTGGGGGACAGGTCAGACAGCGCGACGCCGGCTTCGGCCACCTGCTGCGCGGTGCTGCGCTGCTTGGGAGTGATCGGGTAGTTGCCGGCTTGTGCGTTCGCGGTCGCGGAACCGAAGCAGACGCCCAGCGCAACGGTGATGGCGGCAGCCCGGGGGAACGACAGGGCGATACGGTGGCTTCGGGTCATGAAGGTAAGTCTCCGGGCGCTCAGGCAGCACAATGCTGCGTTGTGCGGTTAACTGAACCGGGCCGCGGCACGATGCCTGCGGCTCAGCGAAAATCTTCATTCAGTTTCACAGATTCTGCCCCTAAACCCTTGATATCGCAACGAAATTGACTTCCGGACACACCTCGCGTGCGTCCTGTCACGCCGTCCGGCGTTGCGCGTTTCCCACATGGCCAAGCTCTCGATACTCCGTTACCCCGATCCCCGGCTGCACACCGTTGCCAAGCCTGTCACGCAAGTGGACGCACGCATCCGACAGCTTGTCGACGACATGCTGGAGACCATGTACGAGGCCGACGGCGTCGGCCTGGCGGCGACGCAGGTCGACGTCCACGAACGCGTGATCGTGATCGACACCTCGGAGCGCCGTGACGAACCGCACGTCCTGATCAACCCCGAGCTGACCGCGCTCAGCGAAGAGATGGTGACCGGCGACGAAGGCTGCCTGTCGGTGCCGCAGGTCTACGACAAGGTCCCGCGCCACGCCCGCGTCAGCGTGCGGGCACTGAACCGCGCCGGCGAAATCTGCGAGTTCGACGCCGAAGGCCTGCTCGCGGTGTGCGTGCAGCACGAGATGGACCACCTGCTGGGCAAGGTGTTCGTCGAGTACCTGAGCTCGCTGAAGCGCGACCGCATCAAGACCAAGATGCTGAAGCGCACGCGCGACGAACAGCGTCCCTGAGCGGCCTGCCCCCGATGCGCGTCGTCTTCGCCGGCACCCCCGAGTTCGCGCAGGTCGCCCTGGCCCGCCTGCATGCGGCCCGCTTCGAGATCCCGCTGGTGCTGACCCAGCCGGATCGCCCGGCCGGCCGCGGCATGAAGCTGCAGCCGTCGCCGGTGAAGGCATTCGCTGAAAGCCACGGCATCGCGGTCGCGCAGCCGCGCAGCCTGCGCCTGGACGGCAAGTACCCCGACGATGCCGCCGCGGCCCGCAGCGCGCTGCTGGCGGCCCGCCCCGACGTGATGGTCGTGGCCGCCTACGGGTTGATCCTGCCGCAGTGGGTGCTCGACCTGCCGGTGCGCGGCTGCCTGAACATCCATGCCTCGCTGCTGCCGCGCTGGCGCGGTGCCGCGCCGATCCACCGCGCGATCGAGGCCGGCGACACACAGACCGGCATCACGATCATGCAGATGGATGCAGGTCTCGACACCGGCGACATGCTGTTGATCGAGACCCTGCCGATCCGGCCGGCCGACACCACCGCCAGCCTGCACGACCGGCTGGCGCCGCTCGGCGGCCGGCTGATCGTCGAGGCGCTCGAGCTGGCCGCCTGCGGCGGCATGCCGCGCACGCCGCAACCGGCCGAGGGCGTGACCTACGCGCACAAGATCGACAAGGCGGAGGCCGCGGTCGACTGGACGCTTTCCGCCGATCTGATCGAGCGCCGGCTGCGCGCCTTCGATCCGTTCCCCGGCGCCACCGGGTTGCTGGAGGGCGAAACGGTGAAGCTGTGGCGCGGCGAAGTCCGCACCGGCAGCGGCGCGCCCGGCACCGTGCTGTCCAGCGGCCCCGAAGGCCTCGAGGTCGCCTGCGGCAGCGGATCGCTGCGGCTGACCGAGCTGCAACGCCCCGGCGGCAAGCGGCTGGCGGCTGGCGCCTGGCTGCAGTCGCGCCCGGTCGCGCCGGGCAGCGCTTTCGGCCGCACCGATTGAACTTGAAGCACGGGACCTCATCTGAGGCCCTGTAGCCAGAGAAAGGGCCTCTCCATGTTCAACCTGTTGAAGACTGCGGTGCTGATGGCTGCCATCACGGCGCTGTTCATGGCCATCGGCGCGATGATCGGCGGCCGCGCCGGCATGATGGTCGCGCTGCTCGTCGCCGTCGGCATGAACTTCTTCAGCTACTGGTTCTCCGACAAGATGGTGCTGCGCATGTACAACGCGCAGGAGGTCGACGAGACCTCGGCACCGCAGTTCTATCGCATGGTGCGCGAACTCGCGCAGCGCGCGCAACTGCCGATGCCGCGCGTCTACCTGATCAATGAAGACGCGCCGAACGCCTTCGCGACCGGCCGCAACCCGGAGCACGCGGCGGTGGCCGCCACCACCGGCATCCTGCGCGTGCTCAGCGAGCGCGAGCTGCGCGGCGTGATGGCCCATGAACTGGCGCACGTGCGGCACCGCGACATCCTGATCAGCACGGTCAGCGCGACGATGGCCGGTGCCATCTCGATGCTCGCGAACTTCGCGATGTTCTTCGGCGGCCGCGACAGCGAGGGCCGGCCGCACAACCCGATCGTCGGCCTGCTGGTGATGCTGCTCGCGCCGCTGGCGGCCAGCCTGATCCAGATGGCGATCAGCCGTGCCCGCGAGTTCGAGGCCGACCGCGGCGGCGCCGAGATCTCCGGCGATCCGCAGGCACTGGCCAGCGCGCTGCAGAAGATCCACCGCTACGCGCAAGGGATGCCGATGGAAGCCGCCGAGCGCCATCCGGAGACGGCGCAGATGATGATCATGAACCCGCTGTCCGGCGGCGGGCTGCGCGGCCTCTTCTCGACCCACCCGTCGACCGAAGAGCGCGTCGCCCGCCTGATGGCCATGCGCCCGGCCTGAGCCGCTCCTGCAAAGCCCCGAACTGGCCCCTCTTCGAGGGGCTTTTTCACGCCTGCCCCGCTCGCGAACCGGCGGACACTGCAACCACAGACCCGTCCCCGGACCACCGCCCGCCATGCCACGCCACCTGATCACCGCGTTCCTGCTCTGCGCCGCCGCCCTCGCCGGCTGCGACATGCTGGGAGTCGACTCGGCCGAGAAGCTGGCCGCGGCCCGCGAGGCCGACGGCCGCGCGATCGGCGGCGCCTGCCGCCACGCCAACCGGGCCATCGAGGATTGCTACGCGCTCAACAAGAAGGCCGACAAGGCCTCGGTGTTCGCCGGCTGGCGCGACATGAACGACTACATGCGCGAGAACAAGATCGAGCCGGTGGTGCCGCAGCTGGCAGGCGGCGCCAAGTCGGGTGAATCCAGGGCCGAGCCCAAGGCCGACGTCCGCGCCGACGCGAAGCCCGAGGCCAAGCTCGCCCCCGAAGGCGATGCCCCAGCCGAAGCGGCCGAGAAGCGGCCGGCCAAGACGCCGGGCGCCAAGGCGACCCGCCACAACGACACCTGACAGCGGGATAACCCGCATGCGGTGACAATGCCCGCATGAGTTCCCCGCTGCGCGCCCTCGTCCGCCACCCCCAGTTCGCCACCGGCATGCGCGAGATGTCCGGCGTCAGCCTGGGCATCGCCGCCTGGGGCCTGGTGACCGGCGTCGCGATGGTGAAGGCGGGTCTCTCGATCCCGCTGTCGCTGCTGATGACCTTCACGGTGTTCGCCGGCAGCGCACAGCTGGCGGCCATCCCGCTGATGGGTGCCGGCTCGCCGACCTGGGTGATCTGGGCCACCGCGCTGTGCGTGAACCTGCGTTTCGTGATCTTCAGCGCCCACTGGCGGCCGTTCTTCATGCGCTTCCCGCGCGGCCAGCGGATGCTGCTCGGCTACCTGACCGCCGACCTGAACTACGTGCTCTTCATGAAGAAGTTCAAGGAACCGCGCGACGACGAAGGCCAGATCGAGTACTTCCTCGGCAGCAGCTTCATGAGCTGGCTGGCCTGGCAGGTGCCGTCGGTGCTCGGCATCGTGCTGGCCGACGTGGTGCCGACGCACTGGGGCCTCGGTTTCGCCGGCGTGCTGGCGCTGCTCGGGCTGGGCTACGCGCTGCTGTCCGACAAGGCGACCAGCTTCGCGGCGGTGGTGGCCGGCGCTGCCGCCGTCGCGGCCTTCGCGCTGCCGTACCGGCTGAACATGGTGGTCGCGATCGCCGCCGCGGTGTGCATCGGGCTGATGATCGACGGCGGCGGCGATGCCGGGCGGCGCGTGCTCGCGTCGCTGATGCGCACCAAGCCGCGCGACCGGGTGGCGTCATGAGGCGGGCCGAGCGCCGGGCCGCTCCCAAGCCGGCCCGCATCCCCTCGGGGGATCGCTCGATGAACTCATTGAGCGAGGGGTCGTCATGAGCGATTGGGAATCCTTCATCACGATCATCGGCCTGACCCTGATCACCGTGGTCACCCGCTGCTTCTTCCTGATTCCCGAACGCGAGCTGCGCCTGCCCGGCTGGGTGCAGCGCGGCCTGCGCTTCGCCCCGCTCGCGGCGCTGGCGGCCGTCGTCGTGCCCGAGGTCGTGATGAGCCAGGGCCAGCTGATCAGCACCTGGCAGGACGCGCGCATCTACGCCGTGGTGGCCGCCACCGCGTGGTTCTTCTGGCGCCGCGGCATCCTCGGCACCATCGTCGTCGGCATGGCCGTGCTGGTGCCGCTGAAACTGCTGCTGGGCTGGTAGACGCCGCCCGGCTGGTGTCCAATGGATCTCGGAACCGCTTCGTAACTTTTGCGCCTGCGGCATCCCTAGAATTCCCCCTCTAACTTTGGCCGCCCATGAACGTTCTCCGTTTTGAAGACCTTGCAGCCCAAGGCAAAGCTGCAGGCCAGCGCGTGTTCATCCGTGCCGACCTGAACGTGCCGCTGGACGACACCGGCCGCATCACCGAAGACACCCGGATCCGCGCCTCGGTGCCCTGCATCGAGCTGGCCCTGAAGGCCGGTGCCGCGGTGATGGTGACCTCGCACCTGGGCCGCCCGACCGAGGGCGAGTTCAAGCCCGCGGATTCGCTGGCGCCGGTCGCCAAGCGCCTCTCCGAGCTGCTCGGCCGCGAGGTGCCGGTGATCGCGAACTGGGTGGGCGGCAACAGCAGCGGCGTGCAGGTCGCGCCCGGCCAGGTGGTGCTGCTCGAGAACTGCCGCGTCAACAAGGGCGAGAAGAAGAACAGCGAAGAGCTCTCGCGCAAGATGGCCGCGCTGTGCGACATCTTCGTGCACGACGCCTTCGGCACCGCGCACCGCGCCGAGGCCTCGACCTACGGCATCGCGCAGTTCGCGAAGATCGCCTGCGCCGGCCCGCTGCTGGCCGCCGAGATCGACGCGATCACGAAGGCGCTGGCCAACCCGAAGCGCCCGCTGGTGGCGATCGTCGCCGGCAGCAAGGTCAGCACCAAGCTGACGATCCTGCAGTCGCTCGCGAAGAACGTCGACCAGCTGATCGTCGGCGGCGGCATCGCCAACACCTTCCTGCTGGCCGCCGGGCTGCCGATCGGCAAGTCGCTGGTCGAGGCCGACCTGGTCGGCGAGGCCAAGGCGGTGATCGAGGCCATGAAGGCGCGCGGCGCCGCGGTGCCGATCCCGACCGACGTCGTCACCGCGAAGGCCTTCGCGGCCGACGCGCCGGCCACCGTGAAGGCGGCCTCGGCCGTCGAAGCCGATGACCTGATCCTCGACATCGGCCCGGAAACGTCCGCCCGTCTCGCTGCCCAGCTGAAGGCCGCCGGCACCATCGTCTGGAACGGCCCGGTCGGCGTGTTCGAGTTCGATGCGTTCGCGCACGGCACCGAGACGCTGGCGCGCGCGATCGCCGCCTCCGATGCGTTCAGCATCGCCGGCGGCGGCGACACGCTGGCCGCGATCGCGAAGTACGGCATCGAGAAGGATGTCGGCTACATCTCGACCGGCGGCGGCGCCTTCCTCGAAGTGCTGGAAGGCAAGACGCTGCCAGCTTTCGAGATCCTGCAGCGCCGTGCCCAAGCCTGACCGTACCGGCCGCGCGCCGGCCCACCCCGTGCCGGCACCCCTGATTGCAGCACCCACAACGACAAGACCGGAGACCTCCACCATGCCCCGCGCCACCAAGATCGTCGCCACCCTCGGCCCCGCTTCCAGTTCGCCGGAGGTGCTGGCTCAGATGATCCGCGCCGGCGTCGACGTGGTGCGGCTGAACTTCTCGCACGGCAAGGCCCAGGACCACATCGACCGCGCCGCCCTCGTGCGCGAGGTCGCCCGCGCCGCCGGCAAGGAAGTGGCCATCATGGCCGACCTGCAGGGCCCGAAGATCCGCGTCGGCAAGTTCGAGGGCGGCAAGACGATGCTCGAGCCGGGCCAGAAGTTCGTGCTCGACGCCAGCAGCACCGCGCTCGGCACCAACGAGCTGGTGAGCCTCGACTACAAGGAGCTGCCGCGCGACGTGAAGCCCGGCGACACGCTGCTGCTGAACGACGGACTGCTGAAGCTGACGGTCGACGCGGTGCGCGGCGACCAGGTGCACACCACCGTCGTGATCGGCGGCGAGCTGTCGAACAACAAGGGCATCAACAAGGCCGGCGGCGGCCTGACCGCCCCGGCGCTGACCGCCAAGGACATGGAGGACATCAAGACCGCGATGAGCTTCCAGTGCGAGTACCTGGCGGTGAGCTTCCCGAAGAACGCGACCGACATGGAGATGGCGCGCCAGCTGGCCAACGTGGCCGGCGAGCCGTGGCGCCACAAGCCGGCGCTGATCGCGAAGATCGAGCGCACCGAGGCGATCCCGGCACTCGAGAGCATCCTGCGCGCGAGCGACGGCATCATGGTCGCGCGCGGCGACCTCGCGGTCGAGGTCGGCAACGCCGCGGTGCCGGCGCTGCAGAAACGCATGATCAAGATGGCGCGCGAGATGGACCGCGTGGTCATCACCGCGACGCAGATGATGGAATCGATGATCGTCAACCCGGTGCCCACGCGCGCCGAGGTGAGCGACGTGGCCAATGCGGTGCTCGACGGCACCGACGCGGTGATGCTGAGCGCCGAGACGGCGGCCGGCAAGTACCCGGTCGAGACGGTGGAGATGATGTCCACGATCTGCATCGAGGCCGAGCGCGCCGAGGAGATCTCGCTGGACGCCGGCTTCACGAACAAGAAGTTCGGCCGCATCGACCAGTCGATCGCGATGGGCGCGCTGTTCACCGCCTACCACCTGGGCTGCAAGGCGATCCTCGCGCTGACCGAATCGGGCTCGACGTCGCTGTGGATGAGCCGCCACAAGATCCACGTGCCGATCTACGGCCTGACCTCGCAGGTGGTCACGCAGCGCAAGATGATGCTGTACCGCAACGTGCGCCCGCTGCTGATGCCGAACTTCAGCGACCGCGACGAGGCGTTGAAGCGCGCCGAGATGCTGCTGATCGAGAAGGGCGTGCTGAAGCCGGGCGACACCTACGCGATCACCTGCGGCGAGCCGATGGGCTACCCGGGCGGCACCAACATGCTGAAGGTCTGCCGCGTCGGCTGAACGACCCCCGTTCGCCCTGAGCTTGTCGAAGGGTGGGGCTGAGCTTGTCGAAGCCGGCCACAATCACTGCATGACCCTAGTCCTCGCTGACATCCGTGCCGCCGCCGAGCGGCTGCACGGCCAGGTGCTCGACACCCCCTGCGTGCCTTCGCGGACCCTCTCGGCCATCGCCGGCTGCGAGGTGTTCCTGAAGTTCGAGAACCTGCAGTTCACYGCMTCCTTCAAGGARCGCGGCGCCCTCAACAAGATCGCCCAGCTGAGCGACATCGAGCGCGCGCGCGGCGTGCTCGCCGTCTCGGCCGGCAACCATGCGCAGGGCGTCGCGTACCACGCGCAGCGCCTGGGCATCCCCGCCACCATCGTGATGCCGCGCTTCGCGCCGGCGGTCAAGGTCGAGCGCACGCGCGGCTTCGGCGCCACCGTGGTGCTCGAAGGCGACACCTTCGACGATGCGCGCGCGCACGGCCTGCGCCTCGCACAGGAGCGCGGCCTGACGCTGGTGCACCCCTACGACGACCTCGACGTGGCCGCCGGCCAGGGCACGATCGCGCTCGAGATGCTGGCGCAGCAGCCGGCCCTCGACACGCTGGTGGTGGCGATCGGCGGCGGCGGCATGATCGGCGGCATCGCGAGCGCCGCCAAGGCGCTGAAGCCGGGCATCCAGGTGATCGGCGTGCAGACCGAGCGCTTCCCGGCCGTCTGGAACGTCGTGCACAACCAGCAGCGCGAGAGCGCGCAGGCGACGATCGCCGACGGCATCGGCGTCAAGGTACCCGGGGTGCTGACCGTGCCGCTGATCCAGCAGCATGTCGACGACGTGCTGCTGGTCGGCGAGGACGACATCGAGCAGGCGATCCTGATGCTGCTGGAGATCGAGAAGACGGTGGTCGAGGGCGCCGGCGCCGTCGGCCTCGCGGCGCTGATGAAGCACCGCGCGCGCTTCGCCGGGCGCAAGGTCGGGCTGATCCTCTCCGGCGGCAACATCGAGCCGCTGGTGCTGGGCGAGATCATCCAGCGCGGCATGGTGAAGTCGGGCCGGCTGGCGCGCCTGCGCATGGATGTGCGCGACGTGCCCGGTGCATTGGCCGACGTGGCGACGCTGCTCGGCAAGCTGGGCGCCAACATCGACGAGGTGCAGCACCAGCGGGCGTTCAGCTCGCTGTCGGTGGAGCGCGCGGAGATCGAGGTGGTGGTGCACACGCGCGGCGTGGCCCACATCGAGGAGATCCTGGCCGCGATGCGGGCGCAGGGTTACAGAGCGGAACGCATCGGGTAGCCCGGATGCCAATCCGGGTGGGTGGTGCCGACGCGATCCCGGATTGGCATCCGGGCTACGGGCGGATGCTGGCGACCATGGCCGCCACCGCGGGCAGCATGTTGATCGGCACCAGGTCCAGGCCTTGCTGCTCGTTCGCCAGCACGCGGAACAGTTCGTCCGCAAAGCTGTGCCCGACGCTCGTCACGCCGCTGAAATCGACCTCCGCGCGGCGGAACTGGTTCAGGCGTGCGCCGACGCGGCGCGCCTGCGCACGCGACTCCAGGCCCGACTGCGTCGTCGTCAGCAGCCGCAGCGGCACCACAGTGCGCTCGAAGTCGTAGCCGGCGCCGTCGGCGCTGTGCGCCTGCAGCACCTGCTCCAGCGTGCGCGTGCTGTCCAGCGCGAACGCCACGTAGATGGACGTGCCCTGGTGCTTCAGCGGCTTGCCTTCGCGCCAGCGGCCGGCCTCCCAGCCGCGGTGCTGGAACGCCGATTCGTTGGCATGCAGGTCGAACACGTCGGCCAGCTTCGAGGTGAAGAACAGCCCGCGGCCGCAATGGCGGTCCGGCGCGCTGGTCAGCTTGCCCTTGCTGAGCTCGAGCATCGCGAGATGCGGCTCGTCGAGCGCGAAGGATTCGTTGATCTTGTCGAACAGGCCGCGGCCGTCGTCCGACACCAGCAGCTGCGCATGGCTGCCGGTCTGACGCATCGACACCGTGACGCTCTGCCCGGCGCTGTGGTCGATCGCGTTGTTCAGCAGTTCGGTGAAGGCGTGGTGCACCATGCGGCGCACGGCATCCGGCAGCGTGAAGAACGGCGAGAAGTCGCGCGACCACGGCAGGTCCTCGCCGAGGCCGTGCAGCGGGTAGCGCTGCACCACCTGGCGCATCGTGCCCGGCCGGTACAGCGGCCGCGAGGCGCTGCCCTCGCGCACCAGCCACGCCATCTCGGCCAGCCGGCGCAGCGCCTTGTTGGCGGTGGCGCGCGAGACGCCGGTGCGCTCGGCCACCTGCGCCGCGAGATCCTGCGGTTGTTGATGGGCCGCCGCGGTGATCCACAGCGTGAGTGCATTCAGGTCGAGTCGGGCCATGACGGGTTTCCCTCCAGCGGGACGGTCGGATGTTGCAATCAGTGTCCCGCGCCCGCCGCACGACTTGAGCGGGAAAAGCGGCTGGAAGACCGGCCATTTCCGGTGCATGCTGGGGGCCGGCCCGCCGCCCCCCCGCGCTCGGGGGAGGCCATCGCCGGCACGGGGTTTTCCCGTGGAGGGGCTCAGTACAATGCCGCGAGTTACAGCGCGGTTTCATGCCGGCTGAAGGGTTTCTTCACTTCCAGGGACATCGCCATGCCACTCGTTTCGATGCGTCAGCTGCTGGACCATGCCGCCGAGAACGGCTACGGAATTCCGGCCTTCAACGTCAACAACCTCGAGCAGGTGCAGGCCGTGATGAGCGCCGCCGACGAGGTCGGCGCCCCGGTCATCCTGCAGGCCAGCGCCGGCGCCCGCAAATATGCCGGCGAGCCGTTCATCAAGCACCTGATCCTCGCCGCGGTCGAAAGTTACCCCCGGGTTCCGTTGGTGATGCACCAGGACCACGGCCAGAACCCGGATGTCTGCCAGGGCGCCATCAACCTGGGCTTCAGCTCGGTGATGATGGACGGCTCGCTGCAGGCCGACGGCAAGACCATCGCCAGCTACGACTACAACGTCGACGTGACGCGCAAGGTGGTCGACATCGCGCACCGGGTCGGCGTCACGGTCGAAGGCGAACTGGGCGTGCTCGGCTCGCTCGAGACGATGAAGGGCGACAAGGAAGACGGCCACGGCACCGACGCGACGATGACGATGGACCAGCTGCTGACCGACCCGGAGCAGGCCGCCGACTTCGTCAAGCGCACGCAGCTCGACGCGCTGGCGATCGCGATCGGCACCAGCCACGGCGCCTACAAGTTCACCCGCAAGCCCACCGGCGACATCCTCGCGATCAGCCGCATCAAGGAAATCCACGCCCGCATCCCGAACACCCATCTGGTGATGCACGGCAGCTCGAGCGTGCCGCAGGAGCTGCTGGCCGCGATCCGCGAGTTCGGCGGCGACATGAAGGAAACCTATGGCGTGCCGGTCAGCGAGATCCAGGAAGCCATCAAGCACGGCGTGCGCAAGATCAACATCGACACCGACATCCGCCTGGCAATGACGGCGGCGATCCGCAAGTTCTTCGTGCAGAACCCGGAAAAGTTCGACCCGCGCGAGTACCTGAAGCCGGCGCGCGAGGCCGCCAAGGCGATCTGCAAGCAGCGCTACCTGGAGTTCGGCTGCGAAGGCCAGTCCGGCAAGATCAAGGCGCAGAGCCTGGCGCAGGTGGCGCAGCGGTATGCCAAGGGTGAGCTGGCGCAGATGGTGGTCTGAAACCCGCATCCTCACTGTTGATGAAGCCCGGCCATGCCGGGCTTCGTCGTTCGTGGCTCACTACAATCCGGCGCTGTCCTGCCCCTGCGCCGAAAGAGCCCATGAACGCCGTGCTGAACTCCACCCTCACCTCCCTGCCCCTGCTCGCGCGCGGCAAGGTCCGCGACAACTACGCGGTGGGCACGGACCGCATCCTGATGCTGGCGAGCGACCGGCTCAGCGCCTTCGACGTGATCATGGGCGAGCCGATCCCCGGCAAGGGCGAGCTGCTGACGCAGATGGCGCTGTTCTGGTTCGCCCACCTCGAGGGCATCATCCCGAACCACCTGACCGGCGACGACCCCGAGAGCGTCGTCACCGCCGCCGAGCGCGCACAGGTGCGCGGCCGCTCGATGCTCGTCAAGCGCCTGAAGCCACTGCCCGTCGAGGCCGTCGTGCGCGGCTACCTGGCCGGCAGCGGCTGGAGCGAGTACCAGCAGAGCCAGTCGGTGTGCGGCGTCGCGCTGCCGGCCGGGCTGAAGAACGCGAGCCCGCTGCCGGCACCGATCTTCACGCCTGCCACCAAGGCCGAGATGGGCGACCACGACGAGAACATCTCGTTCGACCGGATGGCGCAGATCGTCGGTGCCGAGCTGGCCACCCGCGTGCGCGACACCGCGATCCAGCTCTACACCCGCGCCGCCGCGATCGCCCTGAAGAAGGGCATCATCATCGCCGACACCAAGTTCGAGTTCGGGCTCGACAGCGACGGCACGCTGACGCTGATGGACGAGGTGCTGACGCCCGATTCGTCGCGCTTCTGGCCGGTCGAGGGCTACGACGCCGCCTTCCGCGAAGGCCGCAACCCGCCGAGCTACGACAAGCAGTTCGTGCGCGACTGGCTCGAGCAGGTCCGCATCGACGGCCAGCCCTGGCCGAAGCGCGCGCCGGCGCCATCCCTGCCGGCCGAGGTGGTCGAGAAGACCGCCGCCAAGTACCGCGAAGCCCTGCAACGCCTCACCTCCTGAGCGCCATGCAGTCCCGCCTGCTGAAGCAGCTCGACGCCGCCATCGATGCCGCCGGCAACCCGGTCAAGGCCGATTGCCTGCGCGCCGAACGCGCCTGTCTGATGGCGCGCCTCGGCCACTTCGACGACGCGCGCAAGGCGCTCACCGGCCTGCAGCAGCAGTACGCCGTGCAGCCGCACATGGCGCTGAGCGCGTGGATCAGCCTGGCCGAAGGGCTGATCGCGCACTACGGCAAGCTCGGCTCGGCCGAGGCGGTCGACAAGATCCACCGCGCCTACGCGATGAGCGGCGCCGCGCGCGAACCGGCATTGCATGCGCTGTGCTGCGCCTGGCTGGCCCACCTCGACTACGTGCGGCACGACTTCGCGTCGATGGCGCGGCGCGTCGCCGAGACACTGCAGCTCGCCGATGCGAAGCACCATGCGGCGCAGTCGCGCATCAGCCTGGTGATCGCGCAGACCTACCACTTCGCCGGCCGCTACGAGCGGGCCCAGCCCTGGTACGCGCTGACCCGCCAGCACGCCACGTCCGAGGGCGACGAGACGACGCTCGCGGCGCTGCTCGCCAACATGGCCTGGCTGAACGCCAGCCAGGCGCGCCAGAACGTGCTGAGCGGCCCCGGCGAGGCGCAGGCCACGCGGCAGGCGATGCTCGGCGCCGAGTCGTCGCAGAACTTCGATGCGCTGGTCGGCACCGCGGCGCTCGACGCGCTGGCGCCGGTCATGCGGGCGCAGCTGCTGTCGCTGCAGGGCCGGCACGCCGACGCCTTGCCGCTGTACGAGCAGCACCTCGACCATGCGCTGACGCAGGGCGCGGCCCACATGGCGAACTGGCTGCGTGCCGACCAGGGCTGGTGCCGCATCCAGCTGAAGCAGCTCGACCTGGCGCGCGAAGACGCGCAGGCCGCCGAGGCCGCGAACCGCGCCGACTGCGACCTGGACGACCGCGCCGCCACGCACAGCCGGCTGGCGCAGGTCTACGCGGCGCTCGGGCAGCATGAGGCTGCCAGGAAGCACTCGCAGCAGGCCGAGGCGGCCTGGAAGGCCTTCGCCGACGAGCAGGCGGAAGTGGTGCGCCTGCTCGAGGCAGCGCTTGCGTAGCCCGGATGCCAATCCGGGGGCTGTGCGTCACGAATCCCGGATTGGCATCCGGGCTACGGATCAGAACAGCGCCATGCTGAGCTTGCGGCGGTACTGGTCGATCACCGGATCGGCCGGCGCGGCATTGACTTTGCCCGTGACCTCCAGCGCGCCCTTTGGTGCCGCCACCTCCTGCTTCGGCGCCGGCTTGCTCATCAGCTCGAGGATGGCCACGTAGGTCTTGCGCGCCAGTTCGCCGTTCCAGGCCTTGTCGCGCATCACGATCTCGAGCAGCTCGTCCATCGCCTGCGTGAAGCGCTGCGCGGCGAAGTGGGTCTGGGCGAGTTCGAAGCGGGCGTCGAAATCGCGCTTGTTCGCAGTGATCGCCGCGGCCAGCGGCTCGGGGCCGCGCGCCGACGCGGCCTTCTCGCAGGCCGCCAGCCAGTGGCCGGCCGCGGCCAGCCGCGCGTCCAGCATCACCTTGCTCGCGACCGGGTCGAACGCGCGGCGCGCGTCGTCGACACGGCCGGCCGTCAGCAGCGCGCGCAGGTAGTCGTAGCGGGCCACGTCGTTGCCCGGGTCGATCGCCACCGCCTCCTGCAGGCGCTCCAGTGCGCTGTCGGCATCGCCCTCGGCCAGCAGCTCCTCGGCCGCGGCCAGGTCTTCGCCGGCCGCCGCTTCCTCGGCGCTCGGCACGTGCCGGTCGAGGAACTCGCGCACCTGCGCCTCGGGCAGCGCGCCGACGAAGCCGTCGACCGGCTGGCCGCCCTTGAACAGCACGCAGAACGGGATGCTGCGCACGCCGAACATCTGCGACAGCTGGGCGGAGATCTCGGGCTGCTCGTCGGCATTCAGCTTGGCCAGCTTGAAGCGGCCGGCGTAGGCGACCTCGATCTTCTCGAGCACCGGCGTCAGCGCCTTGCAGGGGCCGCACCAGGGGGCCCAGATGTCCAGCAGCACCGGCTGCTCGACCGAGGCGTTGATCAGGTCGGCTTCGAAGTTCTGAATCGTGATGTCCATCGTGTTCCGGCAATGGCAGGCGATGCTGCAGTGAGGTCGATCAGTCAGATGGGCCGCGCCGCCTACAATTCAAGGTTGTTCAGCCCTTGGAGCGAGCCGTGAGCAGCGCCCCCGTGGTTGGCGTGGTGATGGGTTCCAGCAGCGACTGGGAGACCCTGCGCCTCGCGACCGAGATTCTCGCCGAGTTCGGCGTGCCCTACGAGGCGCGCGTGGTCTCTGCCCACCGCATGCCCGACGACATGTTCGCCTACGCCGAAACGGCCGCGCCGCGCGGCCTGCGCGCGATCATCGCCGGCGCCGGCGGCGCCGCCCACCTGCCCGGCATGCTGGCCGCCAAGACCACCGTGCCGGTGCTGGGCGTGCCGGTCGCGAGCCGTCACCTGCAGGGCGTCGATTCGCTGCATTCCATCGTGCAGATGCCCAAGGGCATCCCGGTCGCGACCTTCGCGATCGGCGCGGCCGGCGCGGCCAATGCCGCGTTGTTCGCCGTCGCGATGCTGGCCTGCGAGCAGCCCGCGCTGCGCGCCCAGCTCGAGGCGTACCGCGCCCGCCAGACCGAGGTGGCCCGGGCGATGTCCTCCGAACTCAAATGACGCAGCGCTTCATCCCCCCCGGCCAGACCCTGGGCGTGATGGGCGGCGGCCAGCTCGGCCGCATGTTCGTGCATGCCGCGCAGCAGATGGGCTACGCCACCGCGGTGCTCGACCCCGACGCCGCCAGCCCGGCCGGCCTGGTCGCGCACCACCATGTGCGTGCCGACTACCTCGATTCGACCGGGCTCACGCAGCTGGCGGCCGTCAGCGCGGCCATCACCACCGAGTTCGAGAACGTGCCGGCCGCCGCGCTGCGCACGCTGGCCGCGATGCGGCCGGTCGCGCCGGCGGGCGATGCGGTCGCGGTCTGCCAGGACCGGGCGGCCGAGAAGGCGCACTTCGGCCGCTGCGGCGTGCCGTGCGCGCCGTTCGCGCTGATCGAGACGCGCCCCCAGCTCGACGCCGTCGACGCCGCGCTGCTGCCCGGCATCCTGAAGACCGCCCGCCTCGGCTACGACGGCAAGGGCCAGGTGCGGGTGGCCGACCGCGCCGCGCTCGCCGCCGCGTGGGACGCGCTGAAGCAGGTGCCCTGCGTGCTCGAGCAGATGCTGCCGCTGGCCTATGAGGTGAGCGTGATCGTCGCGCGCGGCGCCGACGGCGCGAGCGTGCATTTCCCGCTGCAGCAGAACCTGCACCGCGACGGCATCCTCGCGGTGACGCGCGTGCCCTCGCCCGACGTGACGCCCGACGTGCAGCAGCAGGCGATCGCGCATGCCGGGCGCATCGCCGCGACGCTCGGCTACGTCGGCGTGCTGTGCGTCGAGTTCTTCGTGCTGAAGGACGGCCGGCTGGTCGCCAACGAGATGGCGCCGCGCCCGCACAACTCCGGCCACTACACGCTCGACGCCTGCGACCAGTCGCAGTTCGACCTGCAGGTGCGCACGCTGGCCGGCGCGCCGCTGGCCGCGCCGCGGCTGCACTCGCCGGCGGTGATGCTGAACCTGCTGGGGGACCTGTGGTTCCGCGACGGCAGCGCCAACGAGATCGAGCCCGACTGGGCCGCGGTGCTGGCGCTGCCAGGCGTGCACCTGCACCTCTACGGCAAGGCCAGCGCCCGCCCGGGCCGCAAGATGGGCCACCTGACGGTCACCGCCGCGACGGCCGAGCTCGCCCACGCGGTCGCGCTGCAGGCGGCCGAGCACCTGGGCCTCGCGGCCTGGTGAGCGGCTGAGACGAGGACCTGCCGTGCTGCTCGACGCCCGCGATCCCGCCGCTGCCGCGGCCACCCAGGCCATCCACCAGGCCGGCCGTGCGCTGGCCGATGGCGAGCTGGTCGGCATGCCGACCGAGACGGTCTACGGCCTGGCCGCCCGCGCCGATGACGACGCGGCCGTCGCGAAGATCTTCGCCGCCAAGGGCCGGCCGGCCGACCACCCGCTGATCGTCCATGTGCCCGACGTCGGCTCGGCGCAGGTGTTCGCCGCCGACTGGCCGGCCGTCGCACAGCAGCTCGCGGCCCGCTTCTGGCCCGGCCCGCTGACGCTGATCGTGCCGCGCATGCCCGGCGTGGCCGGCGCGTCGGCCGGCGGCCAGGACAGCATCGGCCTGCGCTGCCCCTCGCACCCGGTCGCGCAGGCGCTGCTGCGCGAAGCCAAGGCGCTGGGCGTGCCGGGTGTCGCAGCGCCCAGCGCGAACCGCTTCGGCCGCATCAGCCCGACGCGCGCTGCGCACGTGGTCGAGGAGTTCGGCGACACGCTGCTGGTGCTCGACGGCGGCGACTGCGAGGTCGGCATCGAATCGAGCATCGTCGACTGCTCGCGCGGCCGCCCGGTGCTGCTGCGCCCCGGCGTGCTGACGCGCCGGCAGCTGGAGACCGCCGCCGGCCAGCCGCTGGCCGACCGCGACGACGCCGCGCCGCGCGCCTCCGGCACGCTGGAGGCCCACTACGCCCCGCGCGCCAAGCTGCGCCTGATGGCCGGGCCGATGCTGAATACCGCGTTGCAGATGCTCGAAGGCTCGACATTGAAGCTGGCGGTATATTCGCGAACCGTGCCCGCCAAGGCGGTGCGCGGGCTGCGCCACCGCGTGATGCCGTCGCAGGCATCGCAGGCGGCCCACGAACTTTTTTCCGCGCTGCGCGAACTCGATGCCGAGGGCGTGCATCTGATCTGGGTGGAAGAGCCGCCCGCCGATCCCGAATGGGACGGTGTGCGCGACCGCCTGCAACGGGCTGCCGCCGCCTGACTTCCTCCCCTCACCGTTTTCCCCTCTGGAGTGTTCATGATTTTCAAGGCTGATCCGAAGCAAAAGAGCTGGGTGCGCCTCGGTGCGGCCGTGCTGGCGGCCACGCAGCTCGCATCGTGCGGTGGCGGCACGCAGGTCGAGCGCTTCGTGCCGCGGCGGCTGGTCTCGTTCGGCGACGAAGCCAGCGTGATGTCGAGCACCAGTGCCAAGTACAGCATCAACGCGGTGATCTTCGACACCACCACCACCCCGGCCACGCCAACCACCGCGCTGGACTGCGCCACCAACCCGATCTGGATCCAGATGGTGGCCGGCACCTTCGGGTTGATCTTCGCGGAGTGCAACCCGAACAGCGCGGCGGTCACGGCGCAGACGCTGGCGGCGGTGGGTGCCGGCGTCAACGACGTGGCCTCGCAGATCACGCAGTTCACCTCCGGCGACTCGCTGTCGAACAAGGACCTGGTCACGGTGATGGCCGGCGCCAACGACATCGTCGCGCTGTACCAGCAGTTCCCCGGCCAGGACGCGGGCAGCCTGCAGGCGGCCGCCGCCGCGGCCGGCGATGCACTGGGCGGGCAGATCATCCGGCTGGCCGACCTCGGCGCGAAGGTGGTCGTCGCGACCGCCGCCGACCAGGGCCTGACGCCGTATGCGGTCGCCGAGGACCTGGCGAACCCGGGGCGCGCGGCCTTCCTGTCGGCCTTGAGCTTCCAGTTCAATGCCGCGCTGCGGCTGAAGCTCCAGGACGTGAAGGACGGCGGCAAGTCGGTCGGCCTGGTGGTGTTCGACGAGCGCCTGCAGGACATGGTGCGCAACTACCCCAACTACGGGCTGGTGAACAACAACGCGGCGGCCTGCCTGAGCACCGCCGTGCTGCCGAACTGCACCATCTCGACGCTGAAGAAGGTGCCGGAATCGGGCGTCCTCGATGCGACCGCCGGCACGTGGCTGTGGGCCGACAACCTGCGCTTCGGCCCCGTCGCCCACAGCCAGCTCGGCTCGATGGCTTCCAGCCGCGCCGTCAACAACCCGTTCTAGACGGCTGATTCCCGGCTCGCCAGCCACGCTTCTTTACACGGCGAGCGGGTTTCTCCGACGAGGCATCGCAACGGTGCCTCTTTATAGTCGGCCGCAACCATTCATCACGAACGGTGGGGGCCGCCGTGCGCCCGCCGACCAACCAAGGGGATTGCATGAAGAACTTCCGTTCCTGGGGTGCGGTGACGCTCGCGTCGCTGCTGCTCGCCGCGTGTGGCGGCGGGGGTGACGGCGACCAGTCGCCGCGCGTGCAGTACAGCGCGACGGTGTCGTTCGGTGACAGCCTGAGCGATGTCGGGACGTACGCCACGGCCGCGCTGGTCGCGACCACCCACGGCGGCAAGTACACCGTGAACAGCAGCGCCGCGAAGAACTGGACCGAGCTGCTGGCCGTGCAGGCCGGCACCGGTGCCCCATGCGCGGCGCAGACCGGGCTGGAATCGTCGGGGCCGCTGGCCGGCTTCGCACAGGCCGCCGCGCCCCACGCCGGCTGCTATGGCTACGCCCAGGGCGGGGCGCGGGTGACCAACCCGGTCGGCCCCGGCAACAAGGCCCTCATTGCCGCCGGCGACACCAGCGGCTACGTCGGCCAGCTCACCGTGCCGGTCGTCACGCAGATCAACAACCACCTGACCGCCGTCGGCGGCAGCTTCAGCGGCACCGAGCTGGTCACCGTGATGGCCGGCGGCAACGACGTGTTCATCAACCTGGCGGCCGTGAGCGCGGCCCAGGCCACGCCGACGCAGGCCGTCACGGCCATGGCCACGGCCGGCGGCGAGCTGGCGGCCTACATCAAGACGCTGATCCTCGCCAAGGGGGCGACGCACGTCGTCGTCGTGAACCTGCCCGACGTCAGCCAGACGCCACTCGGCTATTCGCAGAGTGCCGACGCGCAGACGCTGATCAACACGATGGTGACGCAGTTCAACGCCCAGCTGCACGCCGGCCTGGCCGGCACCACGGGCGTGCTCGAGGTCGACGCCTACACGCAGGGCCGCGACCAGGTCGCCCATCCTGAGATGTACGGCCTGACCAACGTGACGGCACCGGCCTGCGACCTGACCAGCGCGAACACCGCCAACACGGTCCAGATGCCCTTCGCCAGTTCGCTGGTGTGCTCGACCGACACGCTGATCGCCGGCGACACCTCGCGCTACGAGTTCGCCGACACGGTGCACCCGACGCCGTTCGCCTACCAGTTGCTCGCGCGGTTCGTCGCCAAGCGCATGGTCGAAAGCGGCTGGCTCTGAGCCCGCGCCCATCGATCAGCCCACYAAAGGACATTCCCATGACCCATGGCATCAAGACCCTTGCGATCGCGGCGCTGGCATTGCTCGGCAGCACCGCGGCGCTCGCGCAATCGGCCGGCACCTGGATGGTGAAGGCCGGCGCCAACCAGATCGCGCCGCAGGTGAAGAGCGACGACCTGAGCGCCTCCAGCCTGCCCAACAGCAAGGTCGACGTGAAGAGCGACACGCAGGCGATCTTCACGCTCGGCTACATGCTGACCGACAACGTCTCGCTGGAGTTCTTCGCCGGCCTGCCCTACAAGCACGACGTGGTGGGCGACGGCGCGCTGTCGGGCGTCGGCAAGCTGGGCACGGTCAAGCAGGTGTCGCCGACGCTGTTCGCGCAGTACCGCTTCCTGGAGGCGAGCTCGCCCTTTCGCCCCTACGTCGGCGCCGGCCTGACCTACGCGCACTTCTACGGCGCGGAAGGCTCGGGCGCGCTGACCGCGCTGACCAACCCGGGCGGCCCGCCGACCTCGATGTCGACGGATTCGGCCTTCGGGCCGTCGTTCCAGCTCGGCCTGAGCTACCAGTTCGACGCGCACTGGTTCGTCGACGGCTCGGTCATCAAGACCTACCTGAAGACGACCACCAAGCTGTCGACCGGGCAGTCGATCGACACGAAGCTGGACCCGATCTCGACCAACCTCTCGGTGGGCTACCGGTTCTGAGCGGCGTCAGTTCACCGTGTCGTTGATGACCCACTGGGTCATCGCGTCGAGGGCCGGGCGGGCGGCGTTGGCGTTGGGGTGGTTGATGATGGCCACCACGATGTAGCGCCGGCCGCTGTTGCCCAGCACGAAGCCGGCGATGCCGGCCACGTCCTTCAGCGACCCGGTCTTCAGGTGCCCGCGGCCGAGCGTCGCGCGCGAGCGCTTCAGCGTGCCGTCGAGGCCGCTGACCGGCAGCGAGCTCATCAGCTCCGGCATCACCGGCCCCATCCAGTCGGCCTGCAGCACGCGGGCGAGCAGCTGCGCGGTGATGCGCGAATCGCGCGACAGCCCCGAACCGTTGTCGATCGCGACCGACGGCGCCGCCTCCGGCCAGCGCTCGGCCAGCCACTGGCGCAGCACCTCGCGCGCGAGCTCCGGCGAGCCGAGGCCGCGCTGCGTCAGGCCGAGCGTCAGGAACAGCTGCTGCGCCATCACGTTGTTGCTGAACTTGTTGATGTCGCGGACCACCTCGGCCAGCGGCGGCGACACCAGCTCGAAGCTCGGCGGCGTGGACGGCGCGAGGCCATCGCGCACGCGGCCGCTCAGTTTGCCGCCCATCTCGTGCCACAGGCCGCGCAGCAGGCGCTCGCTGTAGCGCTGCGGCTCGGGCCAGGCGATCGACCACGACTTCTCGCCACACAGCTTGCGGAAGCCGCCGGCCACCTTCAGCTTCGCCGGGTCGGCGACATCGAGCAGCAGCGGCGCACGCCAGTCGTCGCAGGGGCCGGCGATCAGCGGCACGCCGTCGTCGACCTGCAGGCCCGCCAGCGGCACGTCTGCGGTGATGCGGGCGACGCCGGCCACCGCGTCGGGCGCGAAGGTCAGCGTCAGCGACTTGTAGTTCAGCATCAGCGCATCGGGCTGCACGTTGTACGGGCGCAGCGGATCGCCGTCGAAATCGGCCGGGTTCTGCAGCGCCGGGCGGAACGCGCTGCGGTCGAGCACGATGTCGCCGCGGATCTCGTGCACGCCGAGCTGCTGCACGCGGCGCAGCATCATCCACAGCCGCTCGGGCACGAGCTTGGGGTCGCCGGTGCCGCGGATCACGAGGTCGCCGTCGAGCACGCCGTTCGGGCCCGGCCTGCGCACCGTGCCCTGCAGCCAGACCGGCGTCGACCACGTCCACGCCGGGCCCAGCAACTCGAGCGCGGCCGAGGTGGTCAGCAGCTTCATCAGCGACGCCGGGTTGACCGGCTGGCGCGATTGCCAGTCGAGCCGCGGCGCGCTCGCGCCGACCTCCTGCACCCAGGCGACCATCGCCTCGCGCGGCACCTTGGCGGCGTCGAGCGCCACCTCGGCCTCGACCGGCAGCGGTGCCGCCAGCGCGGGCATCGCGGCCCACAGCCCGACGGCGCCCAGCAGGATGCGTCTCCCTACATTCCCCATCTCCTGATGATCTCACGCACCCCGGGCTTTAGACTGTCGCCATGGGCACGCTGCTGGCTTTCGACACCTCCACCGACGCGATGGCAATCGCGCTGGTCGCGCCCGGGCGGCAGGCCGCGCACGACGGCGCCGGCGGCGCGCAGGCCTCGGCCGCGCTGATCCCCGAGCTGATGGCCTTGCTGGCCGCGCACGGCCTGGCGCTGGCCGATGTCGACGCGATCGCCTTCGGCTGCGGCCCCGGCGCCTTCACCGGGCTGCGCACCGCGTGCTCGGTGGCCCAGGGGCTGGCGTACGGCGCGGCCAAGCCGGTGATCCCGGTCGACAGCCTGATGCTGGTGGCCGACGATGCGCGCGCGCAGACCGATGCGGCCGAGGTCTGCGTCGCGATGGATGCGCGCATGGACGAGATCTACGCCGGCCGCTACCGCTGGAGCGACGGGCACTGGGCGGTGACCGCGGCGCCCGCGCTGTTGCGCATCGAGGCGTTCAATGCGCTGCTGCAGGAACAGCCCATCGACGTGATCGCCGGCTCGGCGCTCGATGCCTTCGGCGAGCGGCTGGTGATCGCGCCGTCGGTGCGCCGCGTGCCGCAGGCGCGCTCGCGGGCCGAGGCGCTGGCGCGCGTCGCCACGCAGCTGTGGGCGCAGGGCATCCGTGTAGCTGCCGCGCACGCGCTGCCGGTCTACCTGCGCGACAAGGTGGCGCAGACGACTGCCGAGCGCGCGCACGACAAGGCGATGAAAGCGAAGGCGTTGGCATGAGCGCGGTACTGAGGGACAAGCGCCTGCTGCTGCCGCTGGGCGTCACGCAGCTCGATGCGGTGCTCGAGATCGAGCGCCAGGCCTATGAATTCCCGTGGACCCACGGCAACTTCATCGACTCGCTGGCCGCCGGCTACGTGGCCCGCGTGATCTACGGCGAGCGCGGCGAGATGCTGGGCTACTTCATCGCGATGCCCGGCGTGGACGAGATGCACCTGCTGAACCTGACCGTCGCGCCGGCCTTCCAGCGCCAGGGCCACGCGCGCTTCCTGCTCGACGAGCTGGTCGCCGTGTGCCGCGAGCGCCGCGCCGGCCAGCTGTGGCTGGAGGTGCGGCAGAGCAACGAGCGCGCCCGCGCGCTGTACCTGCGCTACGGCTTCCAGTCGATCGGCATGCGCCGCGGCTACTACCCGGCGTCGCGCGCCACGCACCCGAGCGGGCGCGAGGATGCGGCGGTGATGAGCCTGCAGGTGGAGGGTGCCGATGCGCYGGAGTGAACGCCAGGTCGCGATGCTGCAGGAGATGGGCATCCGCGTGTGGGATGCGCCGGCGCAGGGCGACGAGGTGGCGG
>NZ_JBFUGW010000009.1:0-58294 GCF_056402735.1 Rhizobacter sp. P3_C12 | reverse complement strand
CGTGTACTCCGCTCTTGGGCGGGGCACATCATGAGCTGGCGCTGTGCGGTCGTGTCATCCGATGCGAGCATGACAGCTGCCATCGCCGACACACTGCGCACGGACCGATCCCTTGAGGTGGGTTGCTATGCGCAGCCGGCCGGGCTGCCTGTCGGCCTGAACGGCATCGTGCTGGTCGCCCAGGAAGCCAGCCCCCAGCTGGCCTGCGAACAGATCCGGCTGCTGCGCAGCGAACACCCGAGCGTTGCCCTGTTTGTTGCCACCCCCCACGTCGGCGCAGAACACCTGGACGCGCTGTTCGACGCCGGCATCTGCGATTTCGTCTCGCTTCCGGTCGCCGAGCAGGAGCTTCTCGCGCGCGTCCACCGTTCTCAGAGCACCCGTCTGCCCGCACCGCCCTCCGACCCGGCGCCCTGTGACAGGCTGCGTTGCTTCATTGGCAGCAGCCCGAACTTTGCACGCCAGATTGCCAAGCTGAAGGTGTTCGCCGCCTGCGATGCGGGCGTCCTCATCATCGGGGAGACGGGCACGGGCAAGGAAATCTGTGCGCAAGCGATGCACTATCTCTCGGCACGGGCCGACAGGCCCTGGGTGGCGGTGAACTGCGGCGCCATCCCGACCGAGCTGATCGAAGACGAATTGTTCGGCCACGTGAAAGGTGCCTACACCACGGCACACGCGTCGCGCTCCGGCCTGGTCAGCGAGGCCGAGGGAGGCACCCTCTTCCTCGACGACATCGACTGCCTGCCATTGGCGGCCCAGGCCAAGCTGCTGCGCTTCCTGCAGGAACGCGAGTACCGCGCGGTCGGCAGCAACAAGGTGCAGCGCGCCGACGTGCGTGTCATTGCGGCGAGCAACCTGCAGCTCTCCCAGCTGGCCATGCGGGGGTTGTTTCGCCAGGACCTGTACTTCAGGCTCAACGTGCTGTCGCTCCATTTGCCCCCGCTGCGCGAGCGCACCGAAGACATCCGCCCGCTCGCGCTCCATTTCATCGAGCGCTTCGCCACGCAGTGCAAGCGACCTCTGAGGGGCTTGTCTCAGATCGCACTGCAGCGGCTCATCAACCACACCTGGCCCGGCAACGTGCGCGAGCTCCAGCACGTGATCGAGCGAGCGGTCCTCCTGGCTCAGAATTCCCTGCTGACGGCCGCCGACATCGAGCTGGGCGACCACTCCCGATCGGCCCTCTCGCCGAATTCCTTCCAGGCCGCCAAGGCGCAGGTGGTGCAGCAATTCGAGCGCGGCTTCATCGAGCAGTTGCTCGCCGAACACGCCGGCAACGTGACGCACGCGGCGCTTGCCGCCCAGAAGAACCGCCGTGCGTTCTTTGCGCTGATGCGCAAGCACAACATCCAACCCCAGCGCTTCCGCCCCTCCCCCGCTTGAGGCGCGGACGGCGCCCCACTCCCGCTCCTCCCTCACCTCGTGCGCGTGCCCTCGCCGTGGTGCGAGTGCGCCGCTGCGGCGGGCGGGTACCCGCTCGTCCGGGCGAACGGGCAGGACATTCCAGAGAACACGTGGACAAACTTGTCCGCCCTCTCGTGCAGCCTGCCGATGCGCCCGGCGCAGCACGCGACGCCGCGGATCGGCAGGACAAATCCATCCTCGTCCTCGAGGCATCGGCCCGTGCGGAGCCAATCAGATCAAGCACTTGCGCACATGCAGGCGGTGGCACATCACTTGCGAAGTCAGACGCAAATGCCACGCGCCTGCCGCCATGCCACATGCCACCGTGAACCCGGCGATCGTGCGGGCGGTGGCGCGCTATCTCAGTGCGAATCCGCTTGCGAGCGACACGTCTCAAGGCATCGCGCAATGGTGGCTGCACGACCGGCGCCATTGGCCCGAGGCCGACGTGCTCATCGCGCTGGAGTGGATGCAACGGTGGCAGCTGCTCGAACGAATCGTCGCCCCGGATGGGCGCGTTCGTTTTCGTCGCGACGCCGCAGTTCCCGACGAGGCATGGCAGCAGCGTCTGCAAGGCGCGCTGCAGACCCTGCCGCCGATTCCTTGACCCCTTCCCTCCCTGGAGCCCGTCATGCCTGAAGTCAAAATGTCAGTCAGCCTCAAGGTCGCCGGTGGTCCCGCGCTGGCGGTCAATTTCGCAGAGAACGTCGAAGCCTACGACGTCATCGAAGTGACCGTGCCACCCGCCACGCCTGAGCTCGAGGTCCAGCTGCAACCTGCCGCGGCGTCACGTGTGAACCTGATGCTGGTCCAGTCCGATCGCTACGGACCCGAGATCACCTACATGGCCAGCGACGGCGCTGCCGATTCCGACCCGGTGACGCTGCACGGGCCACAGCTCTTCGGCCGTGGCGTGCTGTCGCTGTTCGGCCTCGACGTCCTCACCCTGAAGTTCGGCAACGCCCATCCAGCCCCTGCGGCCGGTGCCGCGCCGCTGGCCGCTCGCATCCAGATCGTGGTGGGTCGCGACGCAACGCCCTGACCGCCCCCCACTCTGCCCTTCGACTCCGACGAGGAACCGCCATGCCAAGCTACCTGACCCCCGGCGTCTACATCGAGGAGCTGCCCAGCGGCTCGCGCCCGATCGAGGGCGTCGCCACCTCCACGGCCTGCTTCGTCGGCTACACCGAACGCGGGCCGATCACCGTGCCCACGCTGATCGGCAGCTGGGACGACTACGAGCGCAGCTTCGGAAGCCTGCGCCGGGCCACCACACCCGTGATCGGTTCGGCCGCACCGCTGGGCGACCCGATGGGTCACGCAGTCAGCACCTTCTTCCTCAACGGCGGCGGCAAGGCCTACATCGTGCGCCTGGCCACCAACGCGCTCGCGGCCACGGCCGACATCAACAGCGGCAGCGTGCTGCTCACCGTGACGGCGGCCAACCCCGGCACCTGGGGCAACGGCCTCGTGCTGCGGCTCACCGAACGCACCGAAGGCGGCGCGACGGTGTTCGACGCGCGCGTCGGCCGCGTCGTCAACGGCGATTTCGAGGTGCTGGAGGCGCTGGGGTCGGTGGTGCCGGAAACCGGCCAGGCCAACACCATGGGTGCGGCCCTCGGCGCGGCCTCGAAACTGGTTCGTGTCACCGTGCCGGCCGGTCGCGAAGCCGCCTTGCGCACCCACCTCGAAGCCGCGGTCACCTTCACCGACGTGACCCTGGCCGGCGGCAGCAACGGCACCGCGCCCGGCAGCGACCAGTTCGAGGACGCCTTCGCGGCGCTCTCGCGCGTGCGCGACGTCAACATCCTGCTGTTGCCCGGACAGAGCTGGAGCGCCGCCACCGGCCGCCCGCTGCTCGAGCAGGCGATCGCGCATTGCGAGTCGCAGCGCAACCGCATGCTGATCGTCGACGTGCCGCCCGGACAGGAGCTGGACGACGAGAACGAGGTCAACGCGCTCGACCTGCCGACCTCGACCTACGCCGTCACCTATTACCCGTGGCCGCTGGTGGCCAACCCGTACTACAGCAACGACGTCAACCCGACCACCGGCGCCGGCCCGGCCGAACCGCGCACCGTGCTGGTCTCGCCCTCGGCGATGGCGGCCGGCCTGTGGGCCAAGACCGACACCCGGCGCGGCGTGTGGAAGGCGCCGGCGGGCATCGAGTTCCCGCTGCTGGGCGCCAACGCGCTCGAGTTCACGGTCGACAACACCGAGCAGGACTTCCTCAACCCCGCAGGTGTCAACGCCCTGCGCCGGATGCCGGGATTCGGTCCGGTGGTCTGGGGCACACGCACCCGCTCGACACGCGCCAACCCCGAGTGGCGCTACGTGCCGGTGCGGCGCACCGCGATCTTCATCGAGGAGAGTGTGTTCGGCGGCATCCAGTGGGCGGTGTTCGAGCCCAACGACCACCGCCTGTGGTCTTCGCTGCGCGCCAACATCGAGTCGTTCATGAATGGCCTGTTCCGCGCCGGCGCATTCCAGGGCGAGAAGGCCACCGACGCCTTCTTCGTCAAGTGCGGCCTCGGCCAGACGATGACGCAGGACGACATCGACCGCGGCCAGGTCATCGTGCTCATCGGGTTTGCGCCGCTCAAGCCCGCCGAGTTCGTGATCGTGCGCATCCAGCAGAAGGTCGGCCAGCAGTAAGCCGGCGAACGACGAACAGCAGCCTCAAGGAGAGCGTTCATGGCAGCCCCGATGTTTCCGGTCAACACGCACCGCTACGACCCGTACCGCACCTTCAAATTCCAGGTGCTGATCGACGGCAAACCCGTGGCGGGCCTGAAGAAGATGGGGGCGCTGAAGCGCAAGACCGAACCGATCAAGTGGCGCGCAGCCGGCGACCCGACGCAGGAACGCATCCTGCCCGGCGGCACCAGCTACGAGCCGCTGACGCTCGAGCAGGGGCTGTCGCACGACCCGGTGTTCGAGAACTGGGCCAACCTCGTCAACAACATCACCGGCGATGCCGCGATGTCGCTGAAGAATTTCCGCAAGGACATCATCATCAACGTGCTCAACCTGCAAGGCCAGGTGGCGCTGTCGTACAAGGTGTTCCGCGCCTGGGTCTCGGAGTACCAGGCCGTGCCCGAGATGGATGCCGGCACCATGAACGCGGTCGGCATCCAGACCATGACGCTGCAGCACGAGGGCTGGCAGCGCGACACGGCGGTCGCCGAGCCTGCGGAGACCTGAGCGGCCGGGCCATGAACCATCCGCCCCGCCCTCCCGCGCACAGGCCGCTTCCCGGTGGATTGGGTGGCGGTGATGTCCTGGCGCGCGACTACGCCTTCCGGCCACTCGACGGCACGCTCGAACTGGCGTTGGCCACCGCGGCCGGCGAAGCGCGCCACACACCGGACGCCGTGACGGGTGTGCTGGCGAGCGCGCTGGCCACGCTGGCCGGCGGCGAACCGAGCCGCGAACGCGTGGCGGCCCTGTGCATGGCCGACCGGCAACTGCTGATGCGCGAACTCGAACACCACCTCGGCGTCGCGCAACGCTGGCTCAGTGCCGCCTGTGGCGTCTGCCGCGCGCGCTTCGACCTGCAGATCGATCCGGCCGCGCTGCCRGTCAAGGCGGCTGCCGCCGGTTACCCGCAGGCGCGCATCGCGTGGGATGGCCACGACTACGTGCTGCGCGTGCCCTGCGGCCAGGACCAGGCCTGGCTGGCCGAGACGCATCCGGCCGATGCGGCGCGCGCACTCGCCGCGCGCCTGGTGCAAAGCGTCGACGGTGTGCCGGTGAACGGCTTCGACGCCGCATCACTTCCCGAAGGCTGGTTGCACGCAGTCGACGAAGCCCTCGACGAGATGGCGCCCGCCGTCGCCACGCAGGCGCTGGCCTCGTGTCCCGAATGCGGCCAGGCCAACACCGTGGCGCTCGAGCCCTACGGTGCACTGGCACGCACCGACGCCGATCTGCTCGACGACATCCACCGGCTGGCGAGCCAGTACCACTGGAGCGAGCGCGAGATCCTCGCCTTGCCGCGCGCCCGCCGCAACGACTACCTGCGCCGCATCGACGACGAGCGCGGGTTGACACACTGACGGAGCAGCCGGACATGGGACTGCTTCTCGACACCGTGAACGACGCCTGGCGACCTCTGCCAACCGGCGCGCTCGTGCTGCGTCGCTCCGCCGCGGCCGACCACGACCTGCCGTCGGAAGACGTGGGCAGCTCGGCCGATCCCGGCGCGTTCACGGTCTACCGACTTCAGAAGGAGGGTGGTTCGCCACCCGTGGCGCCGCTGCAGGGGCCTTCCATCCTCGGACAAGGAGCGCCTCACGGTGCAACCGGACCCGAGGGTGTTGTGAATAGCATCGTCCACCCATTGGTTAGCCGAAAGGACGGCCTCGAAAGAGGAGAGAAGATCACGCGAGAAGTTCACGCACAGGATGCTTTGTCGAATCAGCGGTTGGAGTCGTCGTCCGTTTCACCGGGTCTTTCGGGTGCACAGTCTCCCGAGTTTTCCGCTTCGGTTTCGTCTTTGATCGCAACGAGCGATGAAGAAGCTGTACCTGCCGTCACCAACGCGCCTGCTCAACGTAGATACGGAAAAATTGGTGGGAGCCAGGTGGCCCCTGGTGCCCCTTCTGAAGACCTCTCCGGCAAGCCGGCGCATGGGGCGGCCGTCCGCGTCGCGGCAGCCGCCGTTGTCGAAGCGATCGACGCCATCGACGAGGCCGCCCCGGTCGACGCGTTGAACAGCCTCGCGGCGATCGACACCATCGAGTCGCAGGCCGTCACGACGCAGACGGTGTCTCGTGCGGACCGCGCGAAGCCCGAAGCCGGCACCGCTCGCGCCGTGCCGGCGCAGGTGTACGCGCAGCCGCAGCCGCGGTCGCAGCCCGCGAGCCGCGCGCAGACACCGACGACCGCATCCGGACCCCGCGCCGCCATGCGTGCGGACCCGCCCGCCGCCGCCGGACTGCACATCGGCCGCATCGACGTCACCGTGCTCGCCCAGGCGCCGCGCCCGGCCCCGGCGGCGCCGACCAGCCCGCTGCTCGACAGCCAGTTCCTGAGCCGCAACTACCTGCGCAGGACCTGAAGCCATGGCCGTCGGCATCTCCTCTCTTTCCGCCGTCTGCCGCCAGTTCGGCCAGGTGGTGTCGGCCGGCATCAACGACGTGGTCGACAACTCGCGCATCGAGGTGCTGGTCGGCACGCCCGCGGCGGCCGCCACCGCCACCGGCGAAAGCGATGCGGACCACCGGCTCAACCTGTTCTTCTTCCGCTTCGAGCCGTCGGGCTTCTTCCCCGACACCCTGCCCGGCCAGACCTGGCTGTTGCGCATGCACTGCCTGATGACGCCGTTCTGCGCCGACGAGGACAGCATCTCCGCGGGCGAGAACGACCTGCGCGTGATCGGCGACGTGATGCGCCTGCTGCACGAACGTCCGGTCCACCTGGTGACGGTGGAAGACGAATTGTTCGAGGTGCAGTCCGTGTTCTGCACGCTGGGGCTCGATCAGCTCAACCAGCTGTGGTCGACCCAGGGCGACACCGTGTACCGGCCCTCGGCCTTGTTCGAGGTGTCGCTGGCGCCGGTGATCCCGCGGGTGGCCGCGGTGCCGCCGCCGCTGGTCGGCAGCCTGGGTCTCGGCGTGCGTGCCACCCTCGCCGCGCGCCACGGCCTGCCGGCGTCCGGGCAGATCGGCACCCATGTGCCGGTGACGCGGCGCGCCCAGCCCGACACCCGCAGCGGCGAGTGGATCCCGGCCCTGTGCCTGGTGAGCGCAGGCCTGTGCCTGCGCTCGGTGTCGCTGCCGCTCGGCGAACTCGCCGGCTTCGAGCCGCGCGCCTGGGTCGCCGGTTTGCCGGGCGCCGAGGTGTCGCTGCATTGGCAGGTGTGGAGTTCGGTCGACGGTTGGGTGCCCGCCGGCGCGGTGGACGAATTCGCCGTCATCGACATGGTCATCGATCCGGGTGCGGTGGACAGCGCCAGCACGCGTTCCCTGACCCTGCCGTTCGACGACCGCACCGGACAGATGCTGCTGACGGTGCAGCGCGAATTCGTGCGGCCCGCCGACGGCGTGACCCTGACCTTGCGCAGCGAGCCGGTGCTCATCACTGTCTTCGAAGGTCCGTGATGAACGCGCCGCGCCTCGAGCTGCCTGCGGCCTGCCTGCTCGGACCCGAGTGGGATCGGCTGCACCTGCTGGGCTACTTCGCGTCGCTGAGCCGGCAGGGCCAGGCACTCGGCGAAGAACAGGTGGCGCAGCTGCGCGAGCTGCAGGCCCAGGTCGACGTGTTGCGCGGTCCGGGCGGCACCTGGCAGCGCGCCCTCGGCACCCTGCCCGACCGGCTGGCGCTCGACGTGCTGGCCTGCGTGGCCGGTCCCGAACTCGAACCCCGCTTCGGCTGGGTGGTGCAGCAGCTGCAAGGCGGCTCGCCCTATCCGTCACGCGCATTGATCCAGGAACTGCTGGCGCTCGACCCCACGCAGGCCCATGCACTGCGCGCCGCGCTCGAACGCGACAGCCCGCTGGCCCGTTCGGGCTGGCTGCGCGGCGTGCACGACGATCCCTACAAGCCGCTGCAGCCCGACGCGCGGCTGATGGCTCGGCTCGGCGACCATGCCCACAAGCCGCCGCCCCCGCCGGGCGCCGAGCTGGTTCCGCTGGTGGCCGGCTGGCAGGACCTGGTGCTGCCGCCGGACCGCCTGCAGCTGCTCAACGAGTACCTGCTGTGGATCCGCGAACGCGACACCGTCGTCGGCCGCTGGGGCGGGCAACGCGTGGGCGGTCCGGTGGCCCTTTTCGCAGGTCCCTCGGGCACGGGCAAGACGCTCGCGGCCAGCGTGATCGCCGGCGCCCTCGGCTGGCCGCTGTTCCGCATCGACCTCGGCCGCCTCGTCAGCAAGTACGTCGGTGAAACCGAAGAGAACCTCAACCGCCTGTTCGAAGCGGCGCACGAACGACCGATGGTGCTGCAGTTCGACGAGGCCGACGCCCTGTTCGCCAAGCGTGGCGAAGTGAAGGAGGCGCGCGACCGCTACGCCAACATGGAGGTCAGCCACCTGCTGACGCGCATCGAGTCGCACGACGGCCCCTGCATCCTGACCACCAACCTGCGCCGCCAGCTCGACGCGGCCTTCCTGCGTCGCATCCACATCGTGGTCGAGTTCCCGCGGCCCGATGCCGCGGGACGCACCCTGCTGTGGCAACGCCTGCTGCCGCCGCGGGCGCCGCGCGCCGGCGACCTCGACGCCGAACTGCTGGCCGCTGCGGTGCCGCTCACCGGTGGACAGATCCGCAACGCCGCGCTGCACGCCGCCTACCTCGCGGCCGGTGAAGGCGGCGTGGCCATCGAACGCCGCCATGTGGCCGTCGGCGCCTGGCGCGAGCTGTCCAAGGACGGACGCGAGAACTCGCGCACCGACATCGGCGCCCTCGCCGCCCACCTTCCGCCGGAGATGTTCCGTGACTGAGATCGATCGCCTGTCCTTGTCCCTGCCCGCCGGCTTCGATCAGCGCGCCACACGCCTGGCGCGACTGACCGCGCAGGCCCTGGCGCGGCACGAGCTGCCGGCCCGCGGCGTGCTGCCCGCGGTCAGCGTGGCGCCGTTGCAGCTGGACGCACGCCGTTCTGATCATGCCCTGGCCGACGTGCTGGCCCGCCACATCGCGGCCGGCATCGGCGCGGCCGCAGGAGGCCTGTGATGCTGAACGAAACCCGCGGTTTCCTGCTCGAGTACGCGCTGTCGCTGCCGCCGTTGATGCTGGCCTTCGAGTTCAACCCGCAGCAGATCACGCGCAACCGCAGCGTGACCATCACGCTGGGTTCGACGCCGGCCACGCGCGGCGGCTATGACTTCGCGTTGCCCACCGAGACAGCGCGCGTGGCGCAAGGCGTGGCCATCGAACCCGAAAGTTTCGATGTCGAGATCCTGCTCGACGTGACCGACCGCATGAACGACGGCGACCCGATCGCGCGCACCTTCGGCATCGAACCCGAACTCGACACGGTGCGCAGCATGTGCGAGCCCAAGGCGCAGGGACCCGGCGGACTGCAGATGCTGTCCAGCCTCGGCCTGGGCGGCGCGCGCGCCTTCCAGAAGAGCGAGACCGCGTCGGTGCTGCTCTTCGTCTGGGGCACCCACGTGCTGCCGGTGTTCCTGAAGGCGGTCGACGTGACCGAGTCGCAGCACCTGCCCAGCCTGGTGCCGTACCGCGCCACGGTGAAGCTCACGCTGCAGGTGATCGAAGGCCGCAATCCCTTCTACATGGCCGAGAAGGTGCGACAGGTCGCCTCGGCCGCGCTCAACACCGGCCGCACCGCCGCGGCCGCCATCGGGGGGCTGCTCTGATGTTCCTCAAGAACTCGCGTTACCTCGCCAGCCAGCGCTTCGCGCCGGACGCCGACGGCATCCTGCCCTTCAAGGGCGTGCGGCCACGTCCCATCGGCACCGCCACCGGCGTGGTCGAGCACGGCCTGCAGGCGGGCGAACGCATGGAATCGCTGGCCACGCATTTCTACAACGACGCGCGCTTGTGGTGGCGCATCGTCGACGCGAACGCCGACGTCCTCTGTGCCGCCGAAGTCGAACAGCTCGGCCTCGATCCGCTGCCCGGCGAGCCACGCGAGCTCGCCTCGCAGGATCCCGCCGAGACCGAATACGGCGAAGTCCTGCTGGTGCCCAAGGCGAAGGAGTGACACGTGCTGCTCGACTTCCTGTCCGGCAAGGAACGCGCTCCCGCCGAGTGCGTGATCGAGATCGACTCGCGGCCCATCGTCGAGCTGTATCCCTTCCTGATCGAGGCGACGGTGGAAACCAGCCGCACCGAACCCGCCACCGCCTCGCTGGTGTTCGAGACGCGCCGCGACGAACACGGCGAATGGACGGTGCAGGACGCCTACGGCCTGGACCCGCGCGAGCCCATCCTGGCCGACTGGAAACCGATCACCATCCGCGCTGCGTTCGGCGTGCGCGAGGAAGAAGTGCTGCGCGGTTTCATCCGCCAGATCCGCACCGAGTACCCTGAGGACGCTGGTGCCGCACGCGTCACGGTGGAATGCCAGGACGAGTCGATGCAGCTCGACCGCGAGCACGTGCGCAAGGCCTGGGGCACCGAGCAACTGCCCTCGAGCGACCGGCTCATCCTCACCGAGCTGCTGGCGCCGTATGCGCCGCTGGCTTCGGACCCGGAAAGCGCCGCCGGACAGGACGGCCTGGTCGGCCTCAACCAGGACGGCACCGACATCCAGTTCCTCAAGGCCCGTGCCGAAGCCAACGGCCACGAGCTGCTGTTCCGCCGCGGCCTCGTCTACTTCGGCCCGATGCGACTGACCGGGACGCCCCAGCCGACGCTGATGGTCTACGCCGGTGCCGACACCAACTGCCTGTCGCTGAACATCACCAGCGACTCGCACCAGCCCGACGCCGTGCAGTTCCAGGCGCCGGCCGCCACCGGCACGACCGGCCGCACGGAAACCGTCCAGCCCGACCTGCCGCCGCTCGGCAAGGCCCGCGCCACCAGCAGCGAACGCGGCCTGCGCCCTTTCACCTGGACGCTGAGCGCCGAGGCCGGTGCCGACGAAGCCCGCCTGCGCCTGCTGGCGCAGCGCAAGGCCAACGACTTCGACATCCACAAGGTGCAAGGCGAAGGCGAACTCGACGGCACGCTGTATGGCCACGTGTTGCTCGCCGGCCAGCTGGTGGGCGTCGACGGACTGGGCAGCCGCCTGTCCGGCCAGTACTACGTCGACACCGTCGGCCACACATTCAACGCCCAGGGCTATCGCCAGCGCTTCAAGCTGCTGCGCAACGCCTACGGCGACAACCTCGAAGGCGCGTCGTCCCTGATCGGCGCCGCGCTTTCGGCCGTGTTCTGAAGGAGCGCATGCCATGGGCGACATGAACCGCGAACTGGCGCAGGTGCTGCGCGAGCGGCGTGCCGTCGGCAAGTTTCGCGGCATCGTGGTCGACAACGCCGACCCCGACAAGCGCGGCCGCGTGAAGGTGCGCGTGCCGGCCCTGCTGGGCGAGAACGACACCGACTGGGCGCTGCCCTGCTTTCCCTGCGGCGGCCTGGCCGACCAGGGCTGGTATGCGGTGCCGCAGGTCGACGCGCAGGTGTGGGTCGAGTTCGAAGGCGGCGACCTCAACTACCCGATCTGGACCGGCACCTTCTGGCAACAGGGCAGCGACGTGCCCGCCGAAGTGCAGGACCCGCCCACCACCACGCTGGTCAAGACGCCCAAGGGCCACAAGCTGCTGCTCGAGGACAAGGACGACAACGAGGCCATCGAGCTGGTCCACCTCGGCGGCGCCACCATCACCATCGACAAGAACGGCAGCGTCGCGCTCACCGACCAGGGCGGCGCCAAGGTCACGCTCGATGCCGACGCCGGCAAGATCCTGATCGAGGACGCCAACGGCAACTCGATCGCCATGAGTTCCAGCGGCACCAGCGTGAAGGACGGCAACGGCAACGAGATCGAGATGGCCGCCTCGGGCGTCAAGGTCAAGGGCCAGCAGATCGTCGTCGAGGGATCACAGGTGATGCTCGGCGGCCAGGGCGGCGAGCCGGTGATCAAGGGCCAGAGTTTCCTGACCCTGTTCGCGACCCACGTGCACACCTGCACCGCACCGGGCAGCCCCACCTCGCCGGCCATCCCCCAGGGCGAGATGTCCAGCCTCTCCACCAAGGTGATGGTGTCCTAGCATGCCCCGCTTCGGTCACCTGCCCTCGCGCCGACTGGCGGACCCGCCCTACCTGGCGTTTCCGCTGCGCATCGAGCATGCGCGTGGCGACGGCTCGGCGCCGCGCCCGCGCCTGGCCACGCGTGCCGAGCATGTGCGCGGGCAGATCGAGCAGGTGCTGTTCACCGTGGCCGGCGAGCGGGTCTACCGCCCCGAGTTCGGCGCCGGCGCGAAAGCCCTGCTGTTCGAACCGAATGCCACGCCGCTGTGGCAGATCACGCAGCGGCGGCTCGCCGCCTCGCTGGCCGAGGCACTGGCCGGTGAGGTCGATCCGAAGTCGCTCGAGGTCGAGGTGCGTGGCGACGATGCGCAGCTGCATATCCGCGTGGCCTACACGCTGGCGGCCATCGGCGAGCGCGAAGACCACCTGTTCCACGTCGGAGGCATCTGATGGCCGACACCCCGCTTCCCGTGTTGAGCTACAGCACCGACGGCTGCCCCGACTGCGGCCGCCGCGAGGTGCCGCCGCCCCGYGTGCTGCCGGCCATCGGCGACGACTTCGACTGGGACGTGCGCGACCACGACGGCCTGCGCCTGTTCATGCTCGAGGAGCTCGCGGCACGTTTCCCGAACCGCACGCGCTGGACGCCGGCCGACGTCGAAGTGGTGCTGGCGGAGATCCTCGCCTCGCAGCTCGACAAGCTGTCGGACATGCTCGACCGCATCGCGGCCGAGCAGACGCTGTCGACCGCGCGCCGGCCCGAGAGCGTGCGCCGCCTGCTCTCGCTGATCGGACACGACGCACTCGGCCTGGCCTGGAGCCGCCGGGAAGCGCCGTTCGAGCTCGATGCGCATGTGCTCTCCGGCGTCCCCGACCCGCTGCCCGACAACGCCCGCAGCCGGCTCGAACAGTACTGGCTCGACCACCCCGACAAGATGGACGAGGCGCGTGCCACCGGCCCGCGACAGATCCGCACGCAACGCCGCATGGTCACGCTGGCCGACTACGCCTTGCGTCTCGAAGGACCGCCCAACCATCCGCTGGTGCAGCGCGCCTATGCCTGGGCCGAATGGGACGGCGCCTGGCAGGTGGTGCGCGTGGCGGTCATCGCGACCGACCGCCGCGGACTCGACACCTTCGCCACCTACCCCGACGACCTGTGGGCGGCGATCGACATCTTCCACGACGAGCGCCAGGTGCCGTTGCCCGCGCGCGCATCCAGACCCAGTGTGCGCGCCGTGCTGCAACCCTTTCTCGACACCTACCGCATGGTTGGCCAACCGGTCGAGCTGGTCGCCGCGGTGGAAGTCGGCGTGGTGCTGTTCCTGTCGATCCAGGTGGGGCGCCACCACTTCCAGTCGGAAGTGCGGCACGCCGTCGAACAGGCGCTGGGCACCGGCCCGAACGGTTTCTTCCGGCCCGGACGGCTGCGCTTCGGCGAGGACCTGCGTGCCTCCGACATCATCCAGGCGCTGGTGGCGCTGGACGGCGTCGACAACGTCTGCCTCAACCGCTTCAAGCGGCTGGGCAACCGCTTTCCCGACCAGTCGACCTCCGGCCACATCCCGCTCGACGGCCTGGAAGTCGCGGTGTGCGACAACGATTCGGCCGACCTGGCGCGAGGCTACTACCGCCTCAAGCTGCACGGCGGCCGGCGTGGCTGAGGAATCGTCATGGCAACCCCCGGCACCAAACCCGACCTGACCCGCTTCAACCGCGCGGGGCTCGCGCGGGTGCAGTACGTCGACGCCAACGCGGCGGTGCTGCTCGAACGCCTGCGTGCCGGCCTCGCGGAACGTTTCGCACACTGGCCCGCCGTGCAGGCCGACACCTCGCGCGACCATGAGGCGATCGTCTTGAACGAACGCCTGCTGACCCAGTACCACGCGCCGCGCGACGACATGTTGTGGCAGCTGACGCGCAGCTTCTCGCGCGCCACCCACGTGCTGACCGCCACGCTGGACGCCTATGCGAACGAAGGCTGGATCGGCACGGCCACGCAATGGGAGAGCCTGCGTCGCCTGGTCGCGATGCTCGACTACGCGCCGCATCCCTCCGCTTCGGCCTACACGCCGATCGGCCTGTTCTACAAACCCGGCGTGGCCGGCCGCATCGCGCCCGGTTTGCAACTGCGCCACGCGCCGCCCGACGGCTCGCCGCCGCTGGTTTTCGAGACGCTGGAAGAACAAGACGGTGACGCCGCGCTGAACGAACTGCGACTGGCCGGCCACGACCGCAACCCGGCCACCTTCACCGGCACCCGCCTGCGGCTCGAAGGCAAGCTCGAGAAGCTGAAGGTCGGCGATCCCATCGTGCTGGAGGACGAGCGCACGGGCCGCGCCTCGACCCACCTGGTGCATTCGGTCGACCCTGGCGAGACGCAGACCGAAGTCGTGTTCTCGCCGCCGGTGCGGCACGCCGAACCCCACACGCTCGGCTGGTTGCGCGTTCACGGCGTGCCCAAGGACAAGCTGGCCGTGAAGGCGCCCATCACGCACGGCGCGCAAGTGGAGCGCGCCCTGCAGCTGGCCACGCCGGCCGACGGCCTGGCGCCGGGCGACATCGTGCTGGTCGGTCGCACCGGCGCCAAGCCGCTGTACCGGCGGGTGCAGCGGGTCGACACGGCGGCGCGGCAACTCGTGTTCCATCGGCCGCTGGGCAACGTGGACCTCGACCGCGCGAGCATCGCGCGCCCGGTGCCGGTGCCGATCTCGCGCCGCGAGACGGCGCGCGAGACGGCCGAAGGCACGGGGCTGCGTTTCCTGCGGCTGGTCGGTGACTGGAGCCGGCTGCTCGGCCTGTGGCTGGCCGACATCCGCCTCCACGACGGACGCGAATACCTGCCGGTCTACGAGTGCGTGCGCGCCGAGTACACGCCGGTGGTCGACGGCAACGACGAGCGCGAGGGCTACACCGTCATCGGGCTGGCCTGGGACCCGGAAGAAGACGGCGTGTCCGTCGACGGCTTCGAACCCGATTTCTCGATCGGCAACCCGCAGTCGCTGCTGGCCCCGCCGCCCGGCGACGGGCCGTGGCGGCCCGACACCTTCCTGCAGCAGAGCGAACACGGCACGCTGAGCGAACCGCTGGTCGTCGCGGCACCGAAGCACACCCGCGCCGGCGACTGGGCCGTGCTGGTGCGCGGCACGCGGCTGGCCTGCGCGAAAGTGCGCAGCGTCACCATCGACAGCGATGCGAACGAGGCCCGCATCGCCAGCATCGACGGCTGGCACAACCAGCCCGAGGGCAGCGCCCAGCCCTTCTTCGTCACCACCACGCATCTGCGCGGCCACTTCGACGTGGTCGCGCGCGCCGTGGGCTGGAACATCAACGGCACGCCGATCACCGGCAGCACCGAAATCGTCCTGCCCGCGCTGCCGCCGGGGCTGCGTGCCGGGCTGGCCGTCATCGCCGCCAACCCGACACGTGCGCTGCGCACCGTGATCGACGAAGTGAAGGTGGCGTCCACCAGCATCGTGCTGCGCGACGCGCTGCCGCGTGCCAGCACGGCAGGCAATCTGCGGGTGTACGGCAACGTGGTGCTGGCGGGTCACGGCGCTGCCCGACCGATGCGGGTGCTGGGCAGCGGCGACGCGACGCGCAGTCGTCAGCGTTTCCTGTTCGACGCGAGCGACACCAGCTTCGTCGCCGACGCGCGCATGCCGGCCGGCGTGCGTGCCGACGTGCAGGTGCAGGTCGGCGACGAGTTCTGGACCCAGGTCGGCAATCTCAACGACTCCGGCCCGGCCGACGCGCACTACCAGACCCGTTTGAACGAAGACGGCCGCCTGTGGGTCGAGTTCGGCGACGGCACGCACGGCCGGCGCCTGCCCACCGGCGCCAACAACCTGCGCATCTTCTGGCGCCAGGGCGTGGGCACGACCGGCAACCTGCCGGCACACGGGCTGTCCGGCCTGGTGAAGCCGCACGCCTTGCTGGCCGGCTTCGCCCAGCCTCTCGCTGCCGCGGGTGGTGCGGCGCGTGAAGGGGTCGAGGCCATCCGCGAGAACGCCGCGTCGTCGCTGCTGGCGCTCGAACGTGCGGTCTCGCTGGAAGACCACGCGAGATTGATGCGTTCGCATGCCGCGGTCGTGCAGGCACGTGCCTTCGCGCCGGCCACCGGACTGGCGCGGCGCGACCGGGTCGAGGTCCACGTCGTGCCCGCGGGCGCTGCCACGCTGACGGCCGAGCTGAAGGCGGAACTGACCGAGTTCGCCACCGCGCACTCGGCTCCCGGCGTCGATGTGTCGGTGCATGCGTACACGCCCTTGCTGATCGGTTTCAGCGTGGTGATCCGCGTGCGCCGCGAATCCTTCGACGCCGACCTCGTCGCCGCACAAGTGCGCAACGCCTTGCAGGCGGCGTTCGGAATCGACCGGCGGGCGCTCGGCCAGGTGCTCTACCGCGGCGAGGTCTTCGCCGTGGTCGAACAGGTGACGGGTGTGGAGAACAGCGACTGCCGCATCGTCATCGATGCGGCCACCACCGCGCTGGCGCGGCGCGTGGCCATTGCCGCGCCCGACGTCGTGCTCGCCGTCGTGCCCCAGCCCACGCAGTGCGTGCACGTGCCGCACACCACGCCCGGCCAGCCGATGCCGCACATCGACGTTCGTGTGGAGGCCTTCGCGCCATGAAGACCATTGCCTTCGCCGCGTTGCAGTACCGGCACCTGCCCGAGGTCTGGCGCGATCGCGACAACACGCGCACCGACGGCAGCGGCGCCTTCGTGCCCGGCGACCTGCACCAGCTGGTCTCCGTCTACGGCGAACTGCTCGACGCCTTCTATCGCACGCTGCGCCAGCGCTACTACGACAGCTTCCCCGGCTTCGACGACGGCGTGCCCGACGACGAAGGCCGCCTGCGCGGCTGCCAGCCCTGGGTGCTGCCCTACATCGCGCAGCTGCTCGACGTCGCGCCGCTGTCGCCGCTGGAGAGCGGCCGCCGCGCCGAAGTCGACGAGGCGATCGGCTGGCGCCAGCGCAAGGGCACGCTCGACGTGGCCGAACGCATCGCCGAGAAGGTTGCCGACTTCGAAGCCGAGATCCACGAAGGCTGGCGCCGCGTCGCCGTCGCCGCGCGGCCGGGCCTGGCGCTGCTGCCGGCCGCCAGCTTCGGCGAAGCCGAGCTGCAGGTGACCGGCAGTGCGGCCGCGAGTGCCTGGCTGGCGCCGGCACGTGCACGCCACCCGGGCCTGCCCAACGGCACGGTCGACCTGCGCCGGCATTCGCGCGCCGTGCGCAGCGACGGCACCGACCCCACCGTGCAGCTGACGCGCTATCCGCACATCGAGTTGTCCGGCCTGTCGCCGAGTGCCGCGGCGGCCGAGCGCGAACGCGTGCGAGAGAAAGGCCTGCTGTGGCGCCAGGTCCATCGTCACGGCGTGCCGTGTTTCCCCGGCAGCTACCAGGACGTCAGCGCGCGCACGGTCGACCTGCGCACACCCGACTGGCGGCGCGGCCATGCGCATCCGAAGCGGGTGGTGCTGCACCTGCCGCCTTTCGAGGGCCTGTTCCCGGGCAACGCGGTCGGCAAGGCCTGGTCGGTCATCGCCGCGGTGGTCGATGCCTCGCTGCCGCTGCCTGCGGCGCTGCCGCTGCAACTCGAATCCGCCGACGGCACGGTGACCCTGCGTGCCGCGCAGGCCACGCACCGTGTGTGGGTGCGCGGCCCGGTGGTGCTGGCCGGAACCGGCCGCTGGCGTTTCGTCGACCTCGACTTCGACACCGCGCCGCTGGCCCCGGCCGGCCACGTCGAGCTGCAGAACTGCCAGGTGCAGGACATCGACGGCTTCGCCTTCCAGGGCAGCGCCACGCAGGCGAGCTGGGCCCTCGACCTGGCCACGCCGGTGCAGGCGCTCGCCGCCCTGCCGACGGGGCACCCGGTGGCCCTGCAGCTGGAGGCCGACGCCATCACTGTGCGCCGCCGCGAGGCGAGGACGCCGGTGCGGGTGACCGGCACCGTGAACCTCACCCTGGTGCGCCGCTGGCGCTTCGAGGACCTGTGGCTGGACGGCGAACTGAAGATCTCCAGCGGCCGCGTTTCACTGGAACGCTGCGCGTTGCGGCGCGTGCATTCGCACATCATCGATGCCTTGCAGCCGGTGCTCGTCGCCCGCTCGTGCCTGTTCAACGAGTTGCTGGCACCGCGCGGAAGCGTCGAACTCGAATACTGCAGCGTGCTCGACCGCTGTGTGGCCGAGGCCTTGTGGGCGAGCGACTGCATCTTCATGCAGTTCCCGCGCAAGGACCTGCCTGCGGCCGACACCGACGTGCCGAAGGCCGGCTGCCTGAGGTATGCCCGCCTTCCCGAACCGTCCGACCTGCCGCTGTGGATGGCCGGCATGGTCTCGCACCTGCGCGTCGCGCTCGGCACCTGCACCTCGGCCACGCCGGTGTTCGTCTCCGACACCTTCGGCGAAACCGGCTGCGGCGTGCTGCATCCGGCCAGCGCCACGGCGCTGCGTCACGGCGCCGAGGACGGCGGCGAACTCGGCGCGCACCACGAGCAGAAATACACGCTGCGCGAACAGGCCGTGATCGACAAGCTGGCCGACTACCTGCCCCTGGGCATCACGCCCGTGCTCGTACCCGACGACACCTTGCTGTGCGCGCCGCCGGCTGCCGCCTGAGCCGGTTTCTTCCGAAGCATCACCTGAACCCACGAGGCCCTTCATGAAGACCCAGATCTCCAGAGACAGCTTCCGCCCCGCGGCCGGCTTCTCCGGCGTGTACCTGCAACAGGGACGCATGATCGTCGACGCGGACTGGAACGAAGCCACCGACATCGGCAAGACACGCCTCGAAGCCGCCTTGCGTGATGCGATCGCCTCGGGGTCGCCGCGCACCGGCGGTCTTGCCATCGTCAAGCCGGCCGCCACGGTGCTGATCCGCCCCGGCGCCTTGTACGTCGAAGGCGTGCCCGCGCGGCTGGACGGCCCGGCCGCCGGCCTCGCGCTGACCGCCCAGCCCGACTACCGCAACCCGCCCGTGCTGCCGGCCAACGACTACCGCCTGTATGCCGATGTGTGGGAGCGCCCGGTCAGCGGGCTCGAGGACGATTCGCAACTCGACGCCGGCCTGCACGGCGCCGACACCGCCACGCGTACGCGCACCATGCTGCAGGTCAAGTGGTGCGCGGCCGGCATCGATCCCGCCAACGCGAGCGTCAACCCGCCGATCGGCACCGCGCCACTCGCGCTGCGGCTGCGCCAGGTGGTCAATGCGCTGGACAGCTGCGACCCCTGCGCCGCCGAGGTCGAGGTCGACGAGCGCATCGGCAACTACCTGTTCCGCGTCGAAGTGCACGATGTGTTCGACGATGCCGGCAGCCGCATGCTGGTGCTCAAGTGGTCGCGCGACAACGGCGCCGAAGCCTATGCGCCGACGAGTTTCCCGGCCGGCTTCGACCAGGGCGGCTGGGTGTGGGAGTTCTTCGACGTCGACAGCGAGAACCTGCTGGGTCACCACTTCCCGGTCGGGCAGGCGCGGCGCCGCGGCGTTCTCTCCAACAGCTTCACGGTACCGGGCGGCTCCGCACCCAGTGCCTTCGTGCGCCAGTGGGACGGCTTCGCGAAGTTCAACCTGACGACGCGCACGCTGGTCGAAGGCCGCGATCGCGGCGTCGTGCTGTCGGGCGCGCTGGCCGGCGATGCCCACGGCCATGTGTCCGTGTCGGCGACCGCGCTGTCGGTCAATCTCGAACTGATGGAGCTGCACCTGGTCTTTGCCGGCGCATTGTCCCTGGCCGGCGACTACTGGCAGGCCCCGGTGCGCGAAGCCGTCGACACCAGCGGCGACTGGGTGCTGGGCGCCAGCGCCGTCGCAGGCGAAGCACCCCGCGGCATCCGCCACCACTACTTGCCGCTGGCGGTGGTGGATGCGGCCGGCAACCTGGTCGTGCAGACCGACCCCGAGCGGCGGCGCATGAACTTCCCGCCACTGAGCGACATCCGTGCCATCGACGTCGGCTTCACGCCCACCTGCGCCGGCCTGTACGGCACGGCGCCCAACGTGCAGGCGGCGCTCGATGCGCTGTGCGGCATCGGCGCCGAGGACATCGGCTACACCCTGCCCGGCTGCGGCACGGCGCCGGGCGCCGCACCCACCGTGCGCACCCTGATGGCTTCGGTGCCGAACTTCCCGAACCTCGACCTGGTGGAGAAGAACCCCTCGGTCAAGGACATGATCGACGCCTTGATGTGCCACCTGAATGCGGCACGCCTGCCCTACGACGGCACGGCGGCGGCGGTGCTGGCGCGCTGGCGCGACCTGCTGGAGAACCCTGCAGCGACCGCACCCACGACGGCGCAGCAGGCCATCGACACCCTGCTGCTGCAACTCGACAGCACCGACATCCCGCACGACCTGGTGGCCTGCACCGGCACGGCCGGCATGGTGCGCACGGTGCGCGAGCTGATGGGGGCACCTGCCGGCATCCAGCCGGTGGCCCAGCTGCTCGAAGCCTTGTACTGCCACTTCAACGCGACCCACCTGCCACTGAAGAAGGACACGCTGGCCTGCCCCGACCTGCGCACCGATGCCAATGTCGTCACCGTGCAGGACGCCATCGACAAGCTGTGTGAACAGGCCGGCGACTGCTGCACGGTCACCGTGGCGGCGGGGCAGCTCGAGAGCCGCCTGACCGAGTTCGCCGCCAGCAGCCTGCAGGACCTGTCCTTGTGCCTGCTGCCGGGCACCCACACGCTGGCCGCGAACGTGACGATCAGCGGCAAGCGCAGCCTGCGCATCGGCGCCTCCGCGCCGTCGGCCAGCACCTTGTCGCTGGGCGGGACCACCTTCACGTTCACGGGCACGGAGTTCGTGCTCGACAGCTTGCAGGTGCAGGCCAGCGGCCTCGGACACATGCAGCTCAACGCGTCGCGCGTGACGGCCACGCGTTGTTCCTTCTCGCGTTCCAGCGCCATCGAGGGCGCGCTGCCGATGGTGCGCGTCGGCACGCGCACGCAGCCGGTGCAGCTGACCTGGCGCGACAACATCATGAACGACGTCTGGGTGCGGCAGGAGCGCGGTTTCTCGGTGCTGGTCAACGTCAACGCGATGGGCAACGAGGCCGTCGTGAAAGCCTTCCAGGGGCTTTTCGCCGACGAGACGGTGTACACCGACGCCCCCCGTTTCGAGGCCGGGCTGGACAAGGTGCTCGACGTCTTCGTCGAACTGCCGCGCGACGAGCGCATGCGCATTGCCGACGTGATCGGCCGCAACATCGTGCGCGGCAGCACCCCGGTGCCGGTCAAGCGGGCCGTGAAGACCGCGGCGAAAAAGACAGTCGCGGCGGCCAGGGGCACGGCCGGCAAGGCCGCCGCCAAGGCTCCGGACGGCCTGGTGGCGTCGAGCGCGAAGGTCAGCACCACCCTGAGCCGGCTGAGCGGCATCAAGCTGATCGAGGCGCAGAGCGACGCGGTGCTGCGCAACGAACTGACCCGCGGCACGGTGTCGCGCGCCGCGCTGCGCGACGGATTCCTCAACGACGTCTTCGACCTCGTGCTCGAAAGCGGCTTCAACATCGCGCTGGGCATCAGTTCGCACCGCGGCGACGCGACGCTCGCCGACAACCGGATCGCCGGTGAAGTCGTGCTGATGAACGAACTCGAGCGTGCAGGCACCGGCGCGCCGGCAAGCCAGGTCGGCGCCGACCCCGAACTGGCCGTGCGCCTGGTCGACGGCGACATGTGGGTCGCAACCGGCGGCGGGCGGCTGCATTGCAGCGGCAACCAGATCCAGCGGCTGTGGGCGCTGTTGCCCAGCGCGGCCATCCAGGATGGCCGGGTGCTCGGCGTGCAGATTCCCGGCTGGAACACGGCCACCCTGACCGGCAACCAGCTCGGTGACTTCGGACAGTCGGTGGTGGCGCGCATGCTGAACCTGTCCGGCAACCACATCGCCAACGGCAATCCTTCCGGAGTGACGCTGATTGCCCGCCTGTTCTCGGTGAAGCTCGCCATCACCGGCACCACGGCGCAGTTCGCCGATGAATTCACGCCCGTCTTCGTGACGGTCAACGTGTCCGCAGGCAGCGAGACGGGGGCCGCGGTCGGCAACCTGGTTCTGGTTCGCAGGTTCCCAGGCGTATGAAGACCCTTCACCAACGCCGAATCGCAGCCCGGGCAGCACGCTCCGGGCGCGGGCCCGCCACCCCCGGACGCAGCGCCGAGGTCGCCGAACGCAACCGCGCGGCCGTCGCGAAAGCCCTCGCCGCACCGGTGCAAGCCAAGCTGCAACTCGGTTCGTCCAACGATGCACAGGAACACGAGGCCGACCGCTTCGCCGCGCAGGTGATGAGCCCGGTCGCGGGTGGCGGACAGCAGCTCGTGCAACGCCAGTGCAGCTCCTGCGCACAGGAGGACGAAGTCCAGCGCAAGCCGGCCGATGGGCCGGTGCCCGAAGAGGAAGAGAAGGACGATGAAGTGCAACGCAAGGCCCATGCAGAGGGCGCCGGCGGCGGCACGGTGGCCGATGCCACGGCCTCGGCCATCAACAGCCAGCGCGGCGGCGGCGCGCCGCTGCCGAGCGGCGAGCGCAGCTTCTTCGAGAGCCGCGTCGGTGCGCCGCTGGATCACGTGCGCGTGCATGCCGATGCGCCGGCCGCGCAGCTGGCCGGCGACCTCGGCGCGCGCGCCTTCACCGTCGGCCGCGACGTGTTCTTCGGTGCCGGCCAATACCAGCCCGGCGGTTTCTCCAGCCGCTGGCTGATGGCGCACGAACTCGCCCACGTGGGCCAACAGGGCCAGGGGGTCGTGCGGCGCTGGACCATCGGCGCGGCCCCGGCACCGACGGACTGGGAAGTCGTCAGCGACCCCGAGCAGCTGCGCCGCGTCGGCCAGGCCGAGAACATCGTGCGCGGCGTGCTCGGCTCGCGCAACTGCCAGAACTTCTTCGACACCGGCTGCGGCGGCACCAACGCCCTGCGCAACGCCTTCGACAACGCCAACGTCTTCCTGAGGCCGCAGGACGACAACGTCTTCGGCGAGCGCAGCGGCAACAACATCGCGTTCAACCTGCGTGCCTTCCGCATCGGCCGCTTCATGCTGGCCTCCACGCTGCTGCACGAGATGTTCCACACCTGCGACCCGACGGCGCGGGCCGACCAGAACCAGCGCGAACTGAACTCCGAGAACGCGGTCGAGGCCTGCCGCATCCACACGCCCTGGATCGACACCATCTCGCCGCGTCGCGCTGCGGCGGGAACGGACGTCACCATCCTCGGCTGGAACTTCGGCCCCGCGCAGTCGAGCGCCGACTCGGTGCAGATCGGCGGCGTCAACGCCAGCATCGTCAGCTGGGAATTCACCACCGACACCTCGTCGCGCGTGCGCATCGTGGCCACCGTTCCCGCCGGCGTGACCTCGGGATCCGTCGTCGTGATCAACAACGGCGTGCGCAGCAACGTGGCCACCATCCGGGTGACCTGAGCCGCGACGGCGCCCGGGCGAGACGATCTTGCAGGCACCGGCACTCGCACTCGCGCCCCGTCAATCGACGGGACGCGGCCCCGCCAGACGGGCGCCGCTGATCGCGCCGCCGTTGCACCTCAAGCTGAGCCCGAAACTCAAACTCGGCGACCGCGACGATTTCGCCGAACGCCAGGCCGACCGCATGGCCGATCGCGCGCTGGCGCACGATGCGCCGGTGGCGTCCGATCCGGTGGCGGCCTCTGAAGCCGCGGCCGCGCTGCAGGCCCCGGCCACGCCGGCCACGCCAGCATCACCGCTGCCGCCGGCCGACGAGTCCCGCCCCGGCCTGGTGTCGCGTGTGCTGCGGGCCTTGCGCGTCGGTCGACCGCTGCCTGMGCGCGAACGCGCCGACATGGAAACGCGTTTCGGCACCCGCTTCGACGGCGTGCAGATCCACACCGACGCGCCGGCCGGCGCGGTCGCCGCCGAGCTGAACGCACACGCTTTCGCGCTCGGTGAACACGTCGCCTTCGCCGACGGCGCCTACCGTCCCGAAAGCGCCAGCGGACGCCAGCTGCTCGCGCACGAACTGGCGCACGTGGTGCAGGCCCGCGCGGCGCAGGGTGCACCTGAACCGGCATTGCGCCGCGACGGCGACGACGACACCGGTTTCTTCGAAGGACTGTTCAACTCGGCCGGCGAGTTCATCGCCGACCAGGGCTGGTCGCTGGTGCGGCGGTATGCACCCGACCTCGAACCGATCCTGCGGCGCGGACCGATCAACTGGCTGCGCGACCAGCTCGTCAGCGCCTTCGACGGCATCGTCGGCACGATCAATCGCCTCAACCCCTCGGCCACGCTCGACCAGCTCGGAACGGTGTTCGGCGGGCTGGTCGAACGCGCGAGCACCATCGTCGCCGCGCTCGCCTCAGGCAACTGCCAGCCCCTGTTCGATGCGATCGGCGAGCTCAAGACCTTCGTCACCGAAGTGGCCGGTGTCGCCTGGGAGCGATTGACCGAGTTCCTGCAACCGGTGGGCGACTTCTTCAGCGACCTGTGGTCGGGCTACGGCGCACCCGCCGTGCAATGGCTGCAGGAGTTCGCCGGCGATCTGTGGGCCGGCATCCAGCAGCTCGGGCAGGACATCTGGGACTGGACGCAGCCGATCCGCGATGCCGCAGCGGCGGCCTGGGACTGGGTGAAGGAGCAGCTCTTCGGCAGCGAGGAAGCCGACAGCGAAGGCAACAACTCCGAAGGCCTGGTCGGCTGGGTCGTGCGCAAGGCCACCGAGGCCTGGGACTGGGTGAARGAGCAGACCCAACCGGTCTGGCAGCCGATCTCGGAAGCGGCGCAGAAGGTCGCCGAGCTGATCCCGCCGCCCTTTCTGCGCGACCTCGGTTCGCAGATGCAGCAGCTGTCCGGCGACCTGAACAACACCGCCGGCGAGATGGAAGAAGGCGCCGCGGGCCGCCCGATCGCCGAGAACCGCGCGGCGCTCGCGAACGCCCTGCCGTCGGTGCAGCAGATCATCGCGAGCGTCCGCAGCGCGCTGGTGGGCGCGGGCCAGTGGCTGCTCGACAAGCTCGGCGCGCTCGGTGCCGGTGTCGCCACCGTGATGGGCCGGCTGCGCGCGAGCAGTCTGCTCTCGCTGCTGGCCACCTCGCTCGGCTGGCTGGAAGACGCGGCCCGGCGGCTGCTGGGCTGGGCCACCGACCAGGTGCTGGGCCTCTTCAACTCGCTGGTGCAGGGCTTCGACAGCCTGACCCCCTTCTTCGAGAACATCCTCGACACCGTGCGGCGCGTGATCACGGTGATGGGCGACCTGTTGCGTCTGCCGCAGCTGGTGCTCGGTACCGTGTGGGGCCTGATCCCCGAGTGCATCCGCGAACCGGTCAAGAACTTCCTGGTGCAGCAGATCCTCGGCCGCATCCCGGTGTTCGGCCAGCTCTTCACCAACCCCGACCTGTGGACCCGCGTCCAGCAGACGGCGCTGGAGATCCTGCGCCAGGTGTTCGTCGACGGCAACATCCCGCGCGCGGCGTGGACCTTCTTCCAGGCGATGCTGCGCATCATGGGCCTGCCGCCGGAGCTGGTCGTGCGCATCCTGGCCAAGGCCGCGCAAGCCATCGGCGACGTGTTGTCCGACCCGCTCGGCTTCCTGATGAACCTGCTGCGCGCGATGCGTGCCGGCTTCGGCCTGTTCTTCGGCAACATCGGCACCCACCTGCTCAACGGCGTCGCCGGCTGGCTGTTCGGCCACCTGTCGGCCGCCGGCATCCGCCCGCCGGCGGACTTCTCGCTGCGTTCGGTGCTCGGCTTCGTGCTCGAGGTGCTGGGCATCACGGTGGACAACGTCTTCCGCCGCCTCGCATTGCGTGTCGGCGACACCGTGGTGCAGCGCCTGCGGCGCATGCTCGACGTGGCCACCGGCGTCTGGTCCTTCGTCACCATCCTGGTCAACGAAGGGCCGGCCGGCCTGTGGGCCGAGATCCAGGAGCGCCTGTCCAACCTCTGGGACAGCGTGGTGACGGGCGTGATCGGCTGGGTCACCGACCGCGTCATCACACGCGCCACGCAATGGCTGCTCTCGCTGCTGGACGCGACCGGCATCATGCCGGTGATCAATACGCTGATCGCGGTCTACAACGCGATCGAATCCTTCGTGCAGTACCTGCGCGAAATCCTCGAGGTGGTGTCGCGCGTGCTGGACGGCGTGATCGGCATCGCGCACGGCGAGATCGACGAAGCCGCCGGCTTCCTGGAACGCGCGCTGGGCGATTCGCTGCCGATCGCGATCGGTTTCCTGGCCAACCAGTTCGGCCTCGGCAACATCGCCGAGCGCATCCAGGAACTGATCGCGCCGGTGCAGGAGCGCATCAACGGCGCCATCGACTGGCTGATCGACCGCGCCATCCGCATGGGGCAGGCGCTGCTAGACATGGCGCGCCGCGGCGTGAGCGCGGTGCGCGGCGCCGCAGCGCGGCTCGGCCAGTGGTGGCGCGAACGTTTCGGTTTCCGCGGCGCGGACGGCCAGGCCCACAACCTTTACTTCCGCGGCGAAGCACGCGGCGCGCAACTGATCGTCGAGTCCGATCCCGAACCCTTCCGCGACTTCGTCGCGCGACAACCCGACGGTCCCGACAAGACCGAGGCCTTGCGGCTGTACAACCTGCTGCGCCAGAAGCAGGACCAGGCGGTGGCCTCGGGCGCGGCCACCGGCGGTGCAGGCCATTCCACCGGCAGCGGCACCGCCGCCGCCGGTACGGACCTCAGCGCCGAGATCAACACGCTGATGGAGAACCTGGCGACCGTCACCGGCCGGCTGATGACCGGCCGCTCCGGCGCCGACGAACCACCGGCGTGGGGACCGACCTCGGGGCCGGGCTACGGCAGCGACGTGTCCGTGCCGACCATGGGCAACGCGGCGCTGGCGGTCTGGCCGAGCGGCAGCGCACCGACCAGCGCCACCGAAGGCCTCGGCGACTGGCAACGCCTGCTGAAGCGTCGCAACGACAACACCGGCAACTCGTCGTATTACGTGCGCGGCCACCTGCTGAACCACAACATCGGCGGACCGGGCGGCACCTGGCAGAACCTGACGCCGCTGTCGCAGGAGACGAACAACCGCGGCGGCATCGAATCGATGCTGGGTCGCTTCGAGACGCCGATCAAACGTGAGATCGGCGCCGGCAAGACGGTGCGCAACTTCCACGTGCGGCCCAACTACCCCGGCGTCAACCGCAGCGCCCAGCTGCAGGGCATCGACCAGGAACTGGCCATCGCACGCGGACAGAGCACGGAAACCCGCGTGGATGACGGCCTGGACGAAGCCGAACTGGTGGCCATCCGCGGCGCTGTCGAGGCGGAGCAATCGATTCCACGTTCGATCACCTGCAGCGCCGTGATCGAAACCGCCGCCGGCAACCGGCAGACCATCAACGAAGTCATCGACAACACGCCCACGCTGACCAGCGGTTCCGAGTGGGCCAGGTATCGCGTCAATCCATGAGGTGCACGATGAACACATCCACGACCCCGGACAGGTGCGGCGCTGAACCCTTCGCGTTCGCCTTGCTGCAGTGGCCAGCCCTGGTGGGCGTGCTGTCGCTCGATGGCAGCGGTTGGCTGCAGGCACTGAGGATCACGCTCGGCGCCTGCCTCGCCATCACGGTACTCGCGGCCTATTCAGGCCGCCGCGGCCCGGGCTTCGGCAACACGATGTTGTTCCTGCTGGTCTGCGTGGCCGGGGCGTGGTGGAGCCATCCGAGCGCGTGGGCACTGGCCTGGCTGGCGCCGCTGCTGGTGGGGCTGAACGCCGCCCAGCGGGCGCTCGCACGCCGCACAGCCGCTCCAATCGGGGAGCAATCTGAAACTGCGCTGATGCGCCATGGCTGATGCCGGCGCCATGAAACCCGATGGCCTCACTTCTGTTGGAGCCCGTCACCCGAGCGCGAGGTGTTCCTGAATCTCTCGGCCAGTTTTGCGTCGATCATCTGGCGCACCCACGCTGCAGGGGCTCAAGTTCCGCCCAGTTCGACGGTGGGACAACCTCAGCCCACTGTGCGATGACTGTGCACCCTCTGTAGTGGATGCGCTGCGGGTTCGACATGATGGACTGTGAGCAAGCCTGGGTACTGTCAGCATGCGCTGGGCATGGCAGTTGAGAAGTCGGAGACCCTCCCAAACGCCACTGCGCCGACATGACTCCTCCTGGCAGGGAATGGAGCCGCACCGGGACTGCTCGGCCCCTTTCGGCACCGAGACCTTGCCCGATACGGCCACCTGTGCTGGCGAGCGTGCGGCACTCGCCTTTCGCAGCCTGATGGCCTACAGCACCAAGGGCCCGCTTCCGATGGCTGGTTCACAGCGCCAGGCGTCAAGCTCGGCGAGCGCTTGCCGATGATGGTGATGCTTCACGGCTGCCATCACCGGCTGAAAGTCGTAGAGCTCAATCTGTCGGCGCAGGGCGGCCTCCAGCTCGGCACGGGATTCATGCAACTCCTGCGCTTGCAGGTCGAGTTCGACCTGATGCACCTGCAGTTCGTGCAGCAGCGTCAGCGCCTCGGACGCCGTTTCCGGCGAAGATGCCAAGGTATGCAGCACGGCCAGGGCATCGGCAGCGCGGGCAACCTGCGGCGCTTCGCGACGGAAGGCATGGAGCTCTACGGCGTGCTCACCGGACTGGACGGCGACGGCGACACGCTGCGCTTCGCACCGCGGCTGCGCGAGGTGCTGGACCAGGCCGATCGCACCTACGAGGGCATCAACGCCTCGATCGACCGCCACGTCGCCGAGCGCGGCCTGCAGGCGCCGCCCGGCGACGCCTACCGGCCGCTGTGGCAACCGCTCGAGGAGCGCGAATCGCTGTCACTGCGCGGCGCGGGCATCACGAGCGTCGTGTGGTGCATCGGCTTCGCGCCGGATTTCCGCTGGCTCGATGCGCCCGTCTTCAACGGGCGCGGCCATCCCGTCCATGAACGCGGCGTGACCCGCGTCCCCGGCCTCTACTTCATCGGCCTGCCCAGGCTGCACACGTGGGGATCGGGGCGCTTCTCGGGCGTCGCGCGCGACGCCGCCTTCGTCGTGCAGCGGGTGGTCGAAGGGCGCGCGGCACATCAGTGGCGGCAGAGAATGCCTGATCTCCATCGAGATCGAACGTCGGTCATCTAGAATCGATCATCGATACTCAGCCGGAGCTCAGCCGCATGGCAACGAGCAGGAAAACGCTTCCGAAGAAGCAGGCGCGTGTCGCCGAACCGCCGCCGGCCGACGCGCTCTACAACGTGTCGCTCGACAAGGGCCTGCAGGTGCTGCGGGCATTCGACGCCGCGCATCGCACGATGACGCTGGTCGAGCTGGCCGCCCTCACCGGCATGAGCAAGGGCTCGGTGCAACGCACCGTGCACACGCTGCAGGTGCTGGGCTACATCGGCAAGCATCCGCAGACGCGCCGCTTCCAGCTGCTGCCCCGGGTCATCGAGATCGGGTTCAACTACCTCGCCGCGCATCCGCTGATCCGCGCGGCGCATCCCTACCTGTCGCAGCTGGCCAATGCCAGCGGCGAGACGGCCAGCCTCACCGAGGCGGTGGACCAGGAGATGGTCTACGTGGCCCAGTTGCTGGCACCCAAGTTCATCCCGGTGCTCACGCCGGTGGGCATGCGCATCCCGATGTACTGCACCAGCTCCGGCCGGGCCTTCCTGAGCCGCCTGCCGGAAGCGCAGGCCCGCACGCTGCTGGAGGCTTCGGCGCGCGAGCGGCGCACGGCCGCGACGCTGACCGACGTCGACGCGATCATGAAGCGCGTCGCCCTGTGCCGCAAGGTCGGCTACGCGACCAACTGCGAGGAGCTGTTCCTCGGCGACATGGGCCTGGCGGCGGCGGTGATCGACAGTGCCGGCCGCCCGGTGGGCGCCGTGCACGTGTCGCCGCCCACCAGCCGCTGGACGATGGACGAGGCGCAGAAGCAGCTGGCGCCGATGGTCATCGAGTGCGCGCGCGCGATCTCGCTCGCGATGACGCACTGATGACAACCCCACGTCACTGCGTTCCTGCCCCCCGAGGGGGCGCTCAGCCGACTTGGGGCGGCCCGGCGTCGGCTGATCACGTCGCCCTGTCGAGCATCGCGTGCAGCAGCACGTTGGCGCCTGCCGCGATGTGCTCGGGCAGTGCGTCCTCGATCTCGTTGTGGCTGATGCCGTCCTTGCAGGGCACGAAGATCATGCCGGTGGGGGCCACCCGGGCCACGTAGACGGCATCGTGGCCGGCGCCGCTGACGATGTCCATGCAGGGCAGGCCGAGCGCCTCGGCGGCCCGGCGCACGCTGCCCACGCAGGCCGCGTCGAACGCGCAGGGGTCGAACTTCACCACCTGCGCAATCGCCACCTGCAGCCGGCCGGCATCGGCGATGGCCGCGAACTCGCGCCGCATCGCGGCGTCCATGCGGTCCAGGCCCGTCTGCCGCGCGTGGCGAAAGTCCACCGAGAAGCGCACCTCGCCGGGCACCACGTTGCGTGAATTGGGCGTCACCTGGACGAAGCCCACCGTGCCGCGGCCGTCGGGCGCCTCCGCCAGCGCAATGCGGTTGACCGCCTCGACCATGCGCGCCGTGCCCAGCATCGCATCGTGCCGCAGGCCCATCGGCGTGGGGCCGGCGTGCGCGTCCATGCCGGTCACCGTCACGTCGTACCACTGCTGGCCGAGCGCGCCCTGCACCACGCCGATCGGCAGGCCCTGCGCTTCGAGCACCGGCCCCTGTTCGATGTGCGCCTCGAAGTAGGCCGCGAACATGCCGCCCGGGACCTCGCCGCAGGCCTGCGTGCCGCGGTAGCCGATGCGCTCGAGCTCGTCGCCCACCGCCAGCCCGGCCAGGTCCCGCTCGCCCAGGATGCGCGCTGTGTCGAACACGCCGGCGAACGCACCCGAGCCCATCATCACCGGCGTGAACCGGGTGCCCTCCTCGTTGGTCCAGAACGCGACCTCGATCGGTGCGCGCGTGCGGATGCCGTGATCGTTCAGGGTGCGCACCACTTCGAGGCCCGCGAGCACGCCGAAGTTGCCATCGAACTTGCCGCCCGAGGGCTGGGTGTCGATGTGGCTGCCCGTGGCCACCGCGCGCGCGGCGGGGTCGGTGCCGGCGCGCCGTGCGAACACGTTGCCCACCTCGTCGATGCGCACCGCCATGCCGGCCTCGTGGAACCAGTGCAGCACGAGATCGCGGCCGTGGCGGTCCTCGTCGGTCAGCGCGATGCGGCGCACGCCGCCCTTGGGCGTCGCGCCGATGCGCGCCAGGTCCATCAGCGATTGCCACAGGCGCGCTCCATCGACCTGGAGCGCGGCGGGTGCGGAAAGGGTGTTGTTCACGGGGTGAGGTGCAGGTGGAAGGTTGAACGGCAGCGCCTGGCGGACAGCAAGTTTCGAGCCAATGATATGGACAAACAGTCGCTAGATATCGAAAACGAGTCTTGCAATATCGATTATCGATACATGACAAGCTGTTTGGCACAGCGCTTGCATATCCGGTGTCGAGCCCGTGAACCCCTTCAACCCCACCCGGATGGTGACCCGATGAGCCCGAACCCGTTGTTGTCTTCGCGCCTGCGCAATCGCATGGTCGTGCCCGCGATGGCTTTCTCGCTGCTGTGCGGCACGGCCGCCATGGCGCAGGAGAAGGTGCTTCGCATCGCGATGACGGCGGCCGACATCCCGCGCACGCTGGGGCAGCCCGACCAGGGCTTCGAAGGCAACCGCTTCACCGGCATCCCGATCTACGACTCGCTCACGCAATGGGACCTGTCGAAGGCCGACGCCCCCAGCGTGCTGATCCCGGCGCTGGCCACGTCCTGGGCGGTCGATGCCAAGGACAGGACGAAGTGGGTGTTCAAGCTGCGTCCCGGCGTCAAGTTCCACGACGGCTCGGCGTTCAATGCCGATGCGGTGGTGTGGAACGTCAACAAGGTGCTCGACAAGTCGGCGCCTCAGTTCGATGCCAGCCAGGTCGGCGTGACCGCCTCGCGCATGCCCACGCTGCGCAGCGCGAGGAAGATCGACGAGCTGACGGTGGAGCTCACCACCAGCGAGCCCGATTCCTTCCTGCCGATCAACCTGACCAACCTCTTCATGGCCTCGCCCGCGCACTGGGACGCCAAGCTCAAGGCGGTGCCTGCCGCCACCACCGATGCCGCCGAGCGCGCCAAACAGGCCTGGACGGCCTTTGCCGCCGATCCTGCGGGGTCCGGCCCGTTCAAGGTCACGCGCTTCGTCTCGCGCGAGCGGCTGGAGCTGGCCGCCAACAAGGCCTACTGGGATGCGAAGCGCACGCCGAAGATCGACAAGGTGGTGCTGATCCCGATGCCCGAGGCGAATGCGCGCACCGCCGCGCTGCTGGGCGGCCAGGTCGACTGGATCGAAGCGCCCTCGCCCGATGCGATGCCGCAGATCCAGCAGCGCGGCTTCAAGATCTACTCGAACGCGCAGCCGCACGTCTGGCCGTGGCAGCTGTCGTTCGCCGAAGGCTCGCCCTGGCTCGACAAGCGCGTGCGCCAGGCCGCCAACCTGTGCGTCGACCGCGGCGGCCTCAAGCAGCTGCTGGGCGGCATGATGGCCGAGCCCAAGGGCACGGTGCCGCCGGGCCACCCGTGGTGGGGCAACCCGGCGTTCGACATCCGCTACGACGTCAAGGCGGGCCAGGCCTTGATGGCCCAGGCCGGCCACTCGGCCGCCAGGCCGTTGAAGGTCAAGGTGCAGATCTCGGCCTCGGGCTCGGGCCAGATGCAGCCGCTGCCGATGAACGAGTTCGTGCAGCAGTCGCTGAAGGCGTGCTGGTTCGACGTGCAGTTCGACGTGATCGAGTGGAACACGCTGTTCACCAACTGGCGCAAGGGCGCGAAGGACCCGTCGGCCAACGGCGCCAGCGCCGTCAACGTGAGCTTCGCGGCGATGGACCCGTTCTTCGCGATGGTGCGCTTCGTCAGCACCAAGACCTTCCCGCCGGTGTCCAACAACTGGGGCTACTACGGCAATGCCGAGGTCGACAAGCTGGTGGCCGATGCCCGCACCGCCTTCGACGACACGGCGCGCAACGCGGCGCTGGCCAGGCTGCACGCCCACATCGTCGATGACGCGCCCTTCGTCTGGATCGCGCACGACGTCGGCCCGCGCGCGATGTCGCCCAAGGTGAAGAACGTCGTGCAGCCGAAGAGCTGGTTCATCGACATCGCGACGATGACGATGGACTGAGCATGCTTGCCCACCTGGCCCGGCGCATCGTGCTTGCGCTGCCCATCATGCTCGGCGTCGCGCTGGTGTGCTTTGCGCTGGTGCACCTGGCGCCGGGCGATCCGCTGGTGTCCATCCTGCCGCCGGATGCGTCGGCCGAGCTGCAGGCGCAGCTGAGGCAGTTGTACGGTTTCGACCGCAGCTACCCCGAGCAGTTCGTCGCCTGGCTGTGGCGGGCCCTGCACGGCGACCTGGGCGTGTCGATCGCGACCAACCGGCCGGTGGTCGGCGAAGTGCTCAAGGCCGTGATCAACACGCTGCGGCTGGCGGTGGTGGCCACGCTGATCGGCTTCGCGCTGGGCTGCCTGTTCGGCTTCGTGGCCGGCTACTTCCGCCGCTCGTTCATCGACCGGCTGGCCTCGATGCTGTCGGTGCTGGGCGTCAGCGTGCCGCACTACTGGCTGGGCATGGTCCTGGTGATCGTGTTCTCGTCGCAGCTGATGTGGCTGCCCGCCACCGGTGCCGGACCCAGCGGTTCCGACGACTGGGCCTGGGACGGGGCGCACCTGCAGTACCTGCTGCTGCCGGCGCTGACGATGTCGGTGATCCCGATGGGCATCATCGCGCGCACGGTGCGGGCGCTGGTCTCGGAGCTGCTCGACCAGGAGTTCGTCGTCGGGCTGCGCGCCAAGGGCCTGACGGGCTTCGGCATCTTCCGGCACGTCGTGAAGAACGCGGCGCCCACCGCGCTGGCGGTGATGGGCCTGCAGCTGGGCTACCTGCTCGGCGGCTCGATCCTGATCGAGACGGTGTTCTCGTGGCCGGGCACCGGCTTCCTGCTGAACTCCGCCATCTTCCAGCGCGACCTGCCGCTGCTGCAGGGCACGATCCTGGTGCTGGCAATGTTCTTCGTGCTGCTGAACCTGCTGGTCGACATGCTGCAGACGCTGCTCGATCCGCGCATCGCGCGTGGGTGAGGAAAGTGAGGAAAGGATGGCCGTGAGCACCCTTGTCATGTCACCGGTGGCCTCGGCTGCACGGCGTTCGCGCGGCTACTGGGCCTCGGTCGGCCACCGCTTCCTGCGCGATCCGGTGGCCGTCGGCGCCGCCATCGTCGTGCTGCTGTGGCTGGGGCTCGCGCTGTTCGGGCCCTGGCTCGCGCCGGCCGATCCGTACCAGGCCTCGATGCTCCAGCGGCTCAAGCCCATCGGCACGCCAGGGTTGCCGCTGGGCAGCGACGAGCTGGGCCGCGACATGCTGTCGCGCCTGGTCGTCGGCGCGCGGCTGTCGCTCTTCATGGGCATCACGCCGGTGCTGTGCGCCTTCGTGTTCGGCGCGTCCATCGGCATCGTCGCGGGCTATGCGGGCGGCTTCGTCAACGCCGCGATCATGCGCACCGTCGACGTGTTCTACGCCTTCCCGTCGGTGCTGCTGGCGATCGCGCTGTCGGGCACGCTGGGCGCCGGCGTCTTCAATTCGCTGGTGTCGCTGACGATCGTGTTCATCCCGCAGATCGCGCGCGTCGCCGAAAGCGTCACGACGCAGGTGCGCGGGCGCGACTACGTCGAGGCGGCGCGGGCATCGGGCGCCGGCGCCTTCACGATCGTGCGCGTGCACGTGCTGGGCAACGTGCTGGGGCCGATCTTCGTGTACGCGACCAGCCTGATCGCGGTGTCGATGATCCTGGCCTCGGGCCTGTCGTTCCTCGGCCTGGGCGTGAAGCCGCCCGAGCCCGAGTGGGGCCTGATGCTCAACACGCTGCGCACGGCGATCTACGTGCAGCCGTGGGTGGCCGCCTTGCCGGGCGCGATGATCTTCATCACGTCGATCACCTTCAACCTGCTTTCCGACGGCCTGCGCTCCGCGATGGACAACAAGGCATGAACGAGAGCCTTCGCCCGGTGCATGACGACGTCGGCGGGCCGGCGCAGCCACTGCTGACCATCCGCGGCCTGCAGAAGCACTACCCGCTGTCCAAGGGCTTCCTCGGCCGCGGCGGCGGCAGCGTGCGTGCCGTCGACGGCGTCGACTTCGAGGTGCGCAAGGGCGAGACGCTCGGCGTGGTGGGCGAGTCGGGCTGCGGCAAGTCGACCACCGCGCGGCTGCTGATGCAGCTGATCCGGCCGACCGCGGGCGAAGTGGTGTTCGACGGCCGCACCGTGGGTGGCCGCGAGCTGCCGCTGAAGCAGTTCCACCGCCAGGTCCAGATGGTGTTCCAGGACAGCTATGCCTCGCTGAACCCGCGGCTGACGATCGAGGACTCGATCGCCTTCGGGCCCCAGGTGCACGGCAGCGGCCGTCGGCCGGCGGTGCAGCGGGCCCGCGACCTGCTGGCCCGCGTCGGGCTCGAGCCGCAGCGCTTCGCCGAACGCTATCCGCACGAGCTGTCGGGCGGGCAGCGCCAGCGGGTCAACATCGCCCGGGCGCTCGCGCTGCAGCCGCGGCTGCTGATCCTCGACGAGGCGGTGTCGGCGCTCGACAAGTCGGTCGAGGCGCAGGTCATCAACCTGCTGCTCGACCTGAAGGCCGAGTTCGGCCTCACCTACGTCTTCATCAGCCACGACCTGCAGGTGGTGCGCTACCTGAGCGATCGCGTGATGGTGATGTACCTGGGCGGCGTGGCCGAGCTCGGGCCGTCGGAGTCTCTCTACGCCGGGCCGCTGCACCCCTACACGCGGGCGCTGCTGTCGTCGATGCCGTCGATGGACCCGGACCACCGCACCGAACGGGCGCTGCTGGCGGGCGATCCGCCGAACCCGATCGACCCGCCCGCGGGCTGCCGCTTCCATCCGCGCTGCCCCGACGCCGCACCGGTGTGCAGCCAGCGCGCGCCCGTGCTGGCAGAACGGCGCGGCGCACACACCGTGGCCTGCCTGATGCACGAACCGGACAGCGGCCACCCGGCAGCGACCTAGGACCAAGCGATGGAAGAGCCGATGGTGGAACTGCATGACCTGGGCGTCGTCTTCTCCGGCGGACGCACGCCGGTGCAGGCCGTCAGCGGCGTCAGCCTGCAGGTGCAGCGCGGGCAGGTGCTGGCGCTGATCGGCGAATCGGGTTCGGGCAAGAGCGTCACGCTGCGCACGCTGCTGCGCCTGCATCCCGAGCGGCGCACCCGCATCAGTGGCAGCGTGAAGGTGGCGGGCCGCGACGTGCTGGCGATGTCGGCCGGCGAGCTGGCGGCGTTCCGCGGCAAGGTCGCGTCGATGATCTTCCAGGAGCCGCTGCTCGCGCTCGACCCGGTGTACTCGGTGGGGGCGCAGATCGTCGAATCCATCCGGCGGCACGAGAAGGTGTCGGCGGCCGCCGCGAAACAACGCGCGCTGGCGCTGTTCGAGCAGGTGCGCATCCCGAGCCCCGAGCGCCGGCTGGCGGCCTACCCGCACGAGATGTCGGGCGGCATGCGCCAGCGCGCGATGATTGCGCTGGCCCTGGCGTGCCGGCCGCAACTGCTGCTGGCCGACGAGCCGACCACCGCCCTCGATGCCACGGTGCAGATCCAGATCCTGCTGCTGCTGCGCGAGTTGCAGCGCGAGCTCGGGCTGTCGGTGATCTTCGTCACCCATGACATCGGCGCGGCGGTCGAGGTGGCCGATCGCATCGCGGTGATGTATGCCGGCCGCATCGTCGAGGAGGGCAGCGCCCGCGAGCTGATCCGCTCGCCGCGCCATCCGTACACCATCGCCCTGCTGGGCAGCCGGGCCCACGGCGCGCTGGCGCGCGGCACCCGGCTCGAGACCATCGGCGGCGCGCCTCCCGACCTGTCGGCATTGCCGCCGGGCTGTGCCTTTGCCGAGCGCTGCAAGCTCGCGGTGGCCGAATGCCGCAGCCTCCAACCCGAGCCGGTGCTGCTGTCGCCGGGCCACCAGGCGCGCTGCCTGCGCACCGATGCCGCGGCCGGGCTGGTGCGCGCGCTGCCTTGACGGCCGAACGCCTGGCTCACCAGGCCTGATCGACGACGGCCGCCCGGGCCGGTCGGTGCACGTCGCAATCGACCTGCGGCGCCGCCCGTTCGAGCACCACGAAGTCACCGGCATCGACGGCCAGCAGCGCGTGGTGCCAGGTGCCCGGCGCGAGCGTCACGCCCTGTTCGCCATCCGTGATGAAGGCCGCCAGGTCCGGCGCCTCGGGCAGTGGGCCGGCGGCCGCCACCACGATCACGAAGCGGCGCGCGCCAAGTGGCACGAAGCTCTGGCTGCCGAGTGCGTGCCGTTCCATCTCGTCGACGCTGTGCGGGAAGCGCCGGGCCGTGGCGCGGAAGATCGCCAGCGCCGGCCGCCCACCCTGCAGCTGGAGCTGCAGGTCGTCGACCAGGTCGAAACGCTGCGACGTGCCACCGTTGATGGGCCGGCCCGTGCCGCCTGGGGCTTGCAGCACGGTGCCGTAGGGTGCGAAGGCTGCGGATGTCAGCGGCTGCGGGACGAGACGACGGGGCGGCGGCAGGTTCATCGGGCAGATTCTGCCCGCTGCCTCCGTCAATTCGCTGGCTGCCGCCGGCGTCGCCACACCGTTCAGTCCTTCAGGGGCGAAATGCCTTGCACCGGCCCGATCAGCCGTTCGAACAGGCTCTTGAGCCGCTCGACACGGGCACGGTCGCGCATGAACGCGCGGAAGTCCTCGGGGCTGGTGTTGTGCTGGTCGATCGTCTTGTAGCCCGCCGGTGGCGCGACGTCCTTGCGGATCGGAAACGGTCGCGGATTCGAGGCCCGCGGCAACGACAGCGTCCAGCTGACGTACAACTTCGCTGCGGCCGGGTGCTTTGCATCCTTGAAGATCGCGCCGGTCTGCGCCCAGCTGAGGAACGGATCGCTGCTCGGCAGCACGAAGCGGACGCTGGACGACTCCACCGGCAGGAAGTCGCCGGAGGTGCCGGTCGACACGGCGTACTTGCCCGCGTCGTTGTCATGTGTGCCGGTCTCCTGATGGGTGCTGGGGATGAACGAGACTCTATTGACGCTGGGCCGGTTGATAAACGGCGCATCCATGGAATGATCTTTGCGCGCTTCGTCGCAATGATCGTTCAGTGAACCCGGAGGTGCGGGGCGTACAGTAGATCGCTACCGGTCCGATCGGGCATCTTGCGCAAGATGTCTGCACCCAGCGAGATCTGCGAATGACCGAAGAACTGACCCGCATCCAGGTTCTCTGTGTCGACGACCACCCGCTCGTGCGGCAGGGCATCGAGACACTGCTGTCCGTGGAGACGGACATGGCCCTGGTGGCCGAAGCGGCGAACGGCCGCGAGGCGATCCAGCAGTTCCGGGCGCACCACCCCGACGTCACGCTCATGGATCTGCAGATGCCCGGGATGGGCGGGCTCGATGCGATCGGCGCGATCCGGGCCGAGTTCCCCGACGCTCGGATCATCGTGCTCACCACCTATGCCGACGACGCCCAGGCGCAGCGCGCCTTGCAGGCCGGCGCTCGCGGCTACCTGCTGAAGAGCGCCTTGCACAAGGAACTGCTCGACGCCATCCGCGCGGTGCACGCCGGCCGCAAGGTGCTTCCCTCGGAAGTGTCGTTCGAACTGGCCGAGCAGATCACGGACGAAGGCCTCACGCCGGCAGAGATCAGCGTCCTGCGATTCATCGCGCAGGGCAACGCCTACAAGGAGATCTCCCGGGCACTCCGGCTCAGCGAAGAGACGGTTGAAGGCCAGGTGCAGAACATCCTGTCGAAGCTGGACACCCAGGATCGTTCGCAGGCCGCGATGACCGAACTCCATCGGGGCATGGTCCAGACCGAGCGTGATGCCCGGCATGCCGCCGAGGCCGCCAATCGCGCGAAGAGCGAGTTCCTCGCCAACATGAGCCACGAATTGCGCACGCCGCTGAATGCCGTGCTCGGCTACGCGCAATTGCTGACCCTGGACGGCGGCCTGAGCGCACGGCAAGCGCGCGGCGTGGACGTCATTCATCAGAGTGGGGAGCACCTCCTCGCGCTGATCGACGACATCCTCGACCTGGCACGCATCGAGGCAGGCCGCACGGAGCTGAACCTGGAGTCGGTGAACCTGGCGAACGCCTTGCAGACGGTGGTGAACCTGATGCAGGTCAAGGCCCACGGGAAACGCCTGGCTTTCGTGTTCGATGCCGGGGCAGGCTTGCCGCAGGCGGTTCTGGCCGACGAGCGCCGGCTGCGGCAGGTGCTGCTGAACCTGACAGGCAACGCGATCAAGTTCACCGACCAGGGCACGGTCACGTTGCGCGCCAGTGCCGAGCCGACAGGCGCGGCGCAGGTGCTGCTGCGGCTGGACGTCGAGGACACCGGCGTCGGCATGCGCCCCGACGATCTGGACCGCATCTTCGAGCCCTTCGAGCAGGCGGGCGATGTGCACAGCCGCAGCGGCGGTACCGGGCTGGGCCTCGCGATCACGCGCGCGCTGGTGAACGACATGGGCGGTCAGGTGCAGGTGAGCAGCGAGTTCGGTCACGGCTCCCGCTTTCGGGTGGAGCTGCCGTTGCCGGTGGCCCAGCCGGCGCAGTCTGCCCCCCGGAAGGTGCATGGCGTGGCGCGCTACCCGGGGCCGCCGCGGCGCGTGCTGGTGGTCGACGACGTGGCGGAGAACCGCGCACTGCTGTGCGACTTCCTCACCAACGCCGGCTTCGACGTGGCGCAGGCCTGCGACGGCAGCGAATTGCTGGCGGCCGCGAGGAGCTTCCGGCCGGACCTGATCCTGATGGACAGCGTGATGCCGTTGGTGGACGGCATGGAGGCCACGCGCCGGCTGCGGCGGGATGCCGACCTGAACGCGGTGCCCGTGATCGCGATTTCGGCCTCGGCCACCGCAGAGCACCGTGCCGCCTGCCTGCTGGCCGGCGTCAACGTGTTCCTGACCAAGCCCGTGTCCCTGGAGATGCTGCAGGCCCACATCGCAGAGCAGCTCGGCCTGCCACGGACCGACCCGACCGCAGGCGCTGACTGAGCGGCGGCGTGAATCCGATCTGGGCAGGCGCGAGCCTCGGAGGCCACATGAAGCGTTGGGGCCGTGACGCCGTTGCGCTGTTCTCCGCGCTTGCCACGCTGGCGATCTGCGGGTTCGCTCGAGCGCAGGAGATCCGCGTCGTCGACGTTGCTCTCGCCGTGGGTGCACCGATCCAGTTTCACCCGCTGCCCTCGCCCTCCGCGCCTCCCGGGGTGCGACGGATGGCGCAGGACCGGTACGGGTTTCTCTGGATGAGCACCGCGGACGGATTGCGGCGCTACGACGGCTACGGGTTCATGAAGGTCCCGGATGGCCAGAGCGCGAACAGCGTCGGCTTCCTCATCGGCAACTCGCTGGCGAGCGATCGCGCGGGTCGGCTGTGGATCGGTGCCGACGACTCGCTCAATCGGTACGACCCTGCGACCGGCAGCTTCACGCAATACCGGTCGCCCAACGACGGCTGCGGCACCGTCGCGATCGCTCACGACATCATCGAGGATCAGGACGGGGTGATCTGGCTCGCGACGGACGACGGCGTGACGGCCCTCGATCCGGTCACGTCGAAGACGACCTGCCATCGGCCGCGCTACACGCCCGCGGTCGGCGAGACGCGCGTCATCGCGATGGCTGCCGTGCAGGACGGCACCCTGTGGGTCACCAGCAGCGAGGGGCTCTACACGCTCGATCGGCGCTCGGGCAAGGTCATCCGCCACATCAGGCTCGAGACGGGTTCCGGACGCAAGTTCGTCCCCACGGGCTTTCCGTCGAGGCCGTTTCAGGACAGCAGTGGAACGCTGTGGTTCGGTCTGTCCTCCGGAGGTGACCTGGCCTCGGTCAACGTCGCCGACGGCGAAGTCACGGTCTATGCGTTCCGCAACGGCGAGCAGACGCCGAACGCCTCCTCCGGCGTCGTGTCGATCCAGGAGGATCACGACCGGGCGCTCTGGCTCGCGACCAACAAGCTCGGCCTCGTGAAGCTGACGCCGGAACGCACGCACGCGATCTGGTACCAGAGCAACCCCGACGATCCCGACGGCTTGCGCGACGACCTCGTCGTCGGCCTGTTCAAGGATCGCAATGGGAGCTTCTGGTCGACGACGAAGGCGGGGATCGTCTACCGCTTCGACACCGAGCGTCTGCGCTTCCGGTCGTACCGCCACCAGCAAGCGGTCCCGCAAAGCCTGGGCAAAGGCGCGGTGACCGCGGCGTACGCGGAAGATCCGGACACCCTGTGGATCGGCACCGAGCGCGGCTTGAACCGTGTCGACCGCACGACGGGTCAGGTCACGCAGGTCGACCGGCCGGCCTTCGCGCGAGGGGTCAGCGCGATCGCGAAGGACCGCTCCGGCACCCTGTGGTTCGGCACGAGCAGCAACGGTCTCGTTCGCTTCGATCCCGGTTCGGGCCGGACCACGACCTACGCCCACGATGCATCCAATCCGCGATCGCTGAACCACAACCGGGTCACGGCGTTGCGGGTCGATCGCGGCGGCAGCCTGTGGGCCGCGACGGATTTCGGCCTGAGCCGCTGGGAGCCCGCGACGGAGCAGTTCTCGACCTTCAGCCCGCAACCGAAAAGCCTGGTCCAGTACCGCTCGATCGCGGAGGACGCGAGCGGTGTGCTGTGGCTGGCGACGTCGTCACGCGGCGTGCACCGTTTCGATCCCCGCGAAGGCACCTTCAAGGTCTTCGCCACCGAGCTCCGTGCCGCGCAGCCGCCCGGCCACAACCGCGTCAATTCGGTTCACGTCGACCGCGCGGGCACGGTGTGGGCCGCGACCTTCCGCGGGCTGGGCAAGCTCGATCCTCGCGACGCGACATTCAAGGCGTACGACTCGCGCTCCGGGCTTCCCGCGGACACGGTGCTCGGCATCCTGGAGGAAGACGACGGACGCCTGTGGGTCAGCACCCCGAACGGGCTGTCGCGCTTCGATCCGCACGCCGAGACCTTCACGAACTATCACGCGTCGGATGGCCTGTTGAGCGATCGGTTCGCTGCGCCCGTGGTCGCCGCCCAAAGCTCCAGCGGGGAGATGTTCTTCGGCTCGCAGAAGGGGCTGGTGGCGTTCTTCCCCGGGCAGGTCGTCGAGCGCCAGCTCGCGCTGCCGGTGTTCTTGACCGGCTTTCGCTTGTTCGGCGAACCGGTGCTGCCCGGAAGCGCGCCGCTGATGCGGCCCATCTGGTCCGCTGCTTCGCTGGAGCTTGAATCGCGCAGCATCGTGTCGTTCGACTTCGCCGCCTTGAACTATGCCGATCCGGCGCGCACGCGCTACCGGTACCGGCTCGAGGGCTTGGAGACGAAATGGAACGAGACGGACAGCGCCCGGCGCAGCGCGACGTACACGATGCTGCCGACGGGCAATTACACGTTTCTGGTCCAGGCGCGCGGCGCCCGCGGAGACTGGAGCGACAGCGAGCTCGCGCTCAGGATCCGCGTTCCGCCGCCGTGGTATGCGACGTGGTATTTCCGGGTCCTCGCCGCCGCATTGCTGCTCACGACGCTCTGGCTCGCGTACCGCTTGCGCGTGCGCCAGTTGCACCGCCGATTCGCGATCGCGCTCTATGCGCGGCTCGGCGAGCGTGCACGCATCGCGCGCGAGCTGCACGACACGCTGCTGCAGACCTATCAGGCGTCGCTGCTCTGGTTCCGTACGGCCCTCAACGCCCTGCCGGAGCGGCCGCTCGAAGCGAAACAGCGGCTCGAGCTCGCTCTCGAGCGTGCAGAGTCGGCGATCGTCGAAGGGCGCGAGGCCGTGCAGGGCCTGCGCAGCTCGACGGTCGAGGTCAATGACCTCGCCGAGGCGATCGCTGCGATCGGCGCCGACTTGACCAACGCCCATCCGGCGGCCAACGCGCCTGTCGCCGGCGTCGCGGTCGACGGAGCGACGCGCCACTTGAACCCGCTCGTGCGCGAGGAGGCGTGGCGCATCGCCGGCGAGGCGCTGCGCAACAGCTTCCGCCACGCCGAGGCACGGCACATCACCGTCACGCTGCACTACGGCGTGCGGCAGTTCCGGCTGACGATCGCCGACGACGGCAAAGGCATCGAAGCGGCGACGATCGCGGGCCAGCAGCCCGCCAGCCACTTCGGGTTGCCAGGCATGCGCGAGCGCGCCGGCATCATCGGTGGGCAACTGGAGGTCCGCAGCACGATCGGGCGCGGCACCGAGGTGGAGCTCCGGGTGCCCGGCCGCACCGCCTACGATGCGGCCGCGCAGACCTGGCACTGGTGGGATGCATTCCGGCGCGGGCGCCCCCCCGCGGAGAACGCCGACCGCTAAGGCATCAGCACCTGAGGCACGGATCGGTTCCTGCCGAACGCGCGTCACGGGCGCTGATGTCCGCCTCCGCATCCGCGATGTGCGCCACCAGTCCGCTCTGGCCGGCCGCGACATGAGCCGCCAGGACGTGGCCGTCCGGATAGTCGCCACCGTTCTGCGGCCGGAAGGGGATGGGCGCTTCTTCGAAGAGACGTTCGACGCGCGAGCGCCAGGCTTGCCTGGCCGCAGCGACCTCCTCCGCAGCGATGCGTCCCGTGCCATAGACGGCGAAGGTGGGCAGCACGTCGAAGCCGGGGAAATGGAGCGAGCCGTGCGTGATGGGGAAGAGCAACTGCTCGAGCGGCCCGTTGATGCCCCGCGGCGAATAATCCCTGGCCGGGCCGCCGACCGCGACGGCGAGCATCGCCCGCTTGCCCTTGAAGGCACCATCGCCATAGCGGTACTGGTTGCCCGCGTTCCGGTAGCCGTACGCGAGGCCGTAGGCCCACACCCTGTCCACCCAGCCCTTCATGATGGCCGGCATGCCGAACCACCAGAGCGGGAACTGGAAGAGCACCGCATCGGCAGCCAGCACTTTCTGCTGCTCGGCGGCAATGTCCACGACCTGATGTCCACCGAAATAGGCGTGCCCGGACTCCGAAATGAACGACAGGCGATCCGGGTCGGCCCGGCTGGGGAAATCGTGTTCGTCGAACACGGCCTTCCAGCGCATGTCGTACAGATTCGACTGCAGCACCTCGTGCCCCTGCTGCCGCAGCGTTTGCAAGGACACCTCCACGAGCTGGCGGGTCAGCGATGTGGGCTCGGGGTGCGCATGGACGATCAAGACCTTCTTCTGCATCGATTCACTCTTCATCGGTGGTGCCGGTAGGGCGATGGCGCAAGTCTCGGCAGTCGCGAACCATCTGTGAAATCGAGGCTTTGTTTGGCTACTATCCATGGCATGGATAGCATGCGCCTCGACCTCAACCTGCTCGTCACGCTGGAGGCCTTGCTGGTGGAGCAGAACGTGACCAAGGCGGCCGCCCGCCTGCACCTGAGTCAACCGGCGGTCAGCGCGCAGTTGAGCCGCCTGCGCGACGCGTTCGACGACCCGTTGCTCATCCCTGCGCAACGCGGCATGACGCCGACCGCCAAGGCCATCGAGCTGCTGGACCCCTTGCGCCAGGCCTTGGACCTGGTGCGCGCCACCGTCGCCACGCACCGGAACTTCGACCCGGCCAAGGCGGAGCTGACCTTCACCATCGCCTGCACGGACTACCTGCAGGCGGCCGTGGTCAAGCCGCTGGTCGTGGAGCTGCGCACCCGGGCACCCGGCGTGCGCGTGGCGCTGCGCAACCTGGACCTGCCGCAGCTGGAAGCGCAGATGGCGCGGGGCGACGTGGACCTGGCGCTGATGACGCCGGAGGTCGCGCCACCGGGCCTGCGGACGCGGCACCTGTTCGATGAGCGCTATGTGCTGATCGGCCGGCGGGACCATCCACGGCTGCGGCGCAAGATCTCGGTCGCGCAGTTTGCGCAGCTGGAGCACGTGATCGTCTCGCTGCGCGGGGCCGACTTCGTCACGCCGGTGGACAGCACGCTGGCGGCGCTGGGGCACAAGCGCAAGGTGGTGCTGTCGGCGGCTTCGTTCCTGTTCGTGCCGGAGATCGTGGCGGGGTCCGACTTCGTGGCCCTGGTGCCGGAGCTTCTGGTGCGAGACCGAGGGGACAGGCTGCTGCTCGTCGAGCCGCCGTTTCCCGTGGAAGGGTTCGCGGTGGGGATGGTCTGGCACGAGCGGGGGCATGGGCATGCGGGGCAGCGGTGGGTGAGAGAGGCCATCGTTCACGGTTTCGACAGTCGAATTGGCATCCCGCGCGGGTCCCCTTCCGGGCCTCAGCACGCCCGCCGCGGCGCACGCTGAGGCGTAGCGTGTGCAGCCCCCTACCCCCATGAAGAAATCGGCCCTTTCAACCGCGCGAATGGCGGGCCTGGCGGGCGAGCGCAGCATCTGCTGGAAGATGCAGGCAAACCCGCAATCCAGGTGCACCACGGTGAGCCGTCAGCGTGCCACCGTGCGCCTCGGCGATCTGCCGACAGATCGACAGGCCAAGACCGGCACCGTCGTTGCGCCGCGTGTCGCCGCGCCAGAACCGCGCGAAGAGCTTCGGCAGGTCGTCCTCGGCAACACCGGGCCCGGCGTCGCTGACGCACAGCCCGTCGTGCGTCGCCTGCACACGCACCACCGTGTTGCGCGGCGCATGCTGGATGGCGTTCTCCACGAGGTTCTTCAGCAGCGTGAACAAGGCGCCGCCATCGGCTCTCCACGGTGGGAGGCCGGCCGGCACCTGCAACGCGATGTCCACGCCCGCCACATCCGCCAGGCGCTGCAGGTAGCTGCCCATCTCATCGAGGAGCAGGCGCGGCTCGACGCTGCCGAAGCGATAGTTCTGCGCCTCGCGCGTCTCGGTCAGGATCAGCAGCTGCTGCACCTGGCGAGCCATGCGCTGCACATCCCTGAGCAACGTGGCCCGGCTCACGAGATGGGGCTCCGCCTCGATCTGCGCACTGATCATCGCCAGCGGTGTCTTGAGTTCATGCGCTGCGGTCGCCAGGAACTCCTGCTGCAGTTCGAAACCCCGCTCCAGCCGCTCGAGCGCGCTGTTGAAGCTGTGCACAAGCGGACGGATCTCCGACGGCACCCGGGCTTCGTCGAGCCGCGCATCGAGCGCCTCGGGGGTGATCCGGGCGACCTGCGCCGAGGTCTGGACCAGGGGCCTGAGCAGCCGCGCCAGCGTGATGCTGGTGATGACCGTGACCACCACCAGCAGCACGCCGCCACCGACCAACGCGCCCGAGCCGACGAGGGGCAGCCAGAGGTCGTTGCGCAGGCGGTCGTTCAGGCGCTGGCTGGCGGCGAACTGCACGAGCCACCGCTGTCCGTCGTGCATCACCGCCACGGTCCGGCCGCGCAGCGCGACACCATCCAGGTTGGCCGCGAACAGGCCCTCCTCGACCGACGAGGTCAGCGGGCGCCGGTCCGCACTCGGCGACAGGACCACCGCGCCGGCCGGATCCAGCACGCGGTAGGTCACTTCCGATCCCATGCTGCGATACATCCACGCGAACTGCTCGGAGTGAGCCACCTCCACGGGGTGCCCCTGYGCGTCGAACTGCAGCGCGCCGATCAGGTCGGCCATCGCCACGCTGCGCCCGGACATCAGCGGCTGCCCGAAGACCGACACCAGGACGCCGGCCACCAGGCCCAGGCTCAGCACGCTGCCGAGCAGATGGGCCAGCACGATGCGGAACGACAGGCTGTCAACCCAGTCCGGTCTGACGAAGCGCATAGCCCTGCCCTCTCATGTTGACGATCTCCGCGGCAGAGCCGATGACACCCAGCTTGCGGCGCAGCCTGTGCAGTGCCACGTCGAGTGCGTTGGGCGTGACGGCCTCCGACAGGCCCCATGCAGCGGCTTCCAGCTTGTTGCGGCGCACTGTGTCGCCGGCCGCCTGCACCAGCTGCAGCATGATCTGCAACTCGGCAGGCGCCAGGACGATCTGCTGGTCGCGGCATTCCAGCTGGCAGGCCTGCGTTCGCAGCTTCAGATCGCCGTACACGGGCTCCAGGCTGCGCCAGGTGCTCGCGGGCCGGCGAAGGAGCGACCGTATGCGCGCCACCAGCTCATCCATGGCAAACGGCTTCGGGAGATAGTCGTCCGCGCCGGTTTCCAGCCCATCCACCCGATCGTGCAGCGCGTCGCGCGCGGTGAGGACCAGGCACGGCAGCTGCGAGCCGGCCGAGCGCAGGCTGCGCAGCAGCACCAACCCGTCGCCATCGGGCAGCCCACGATCCAGCACCAGCGCGCCGTAGTCGACATGGCGCATGGCCGCCCTCGCCGCATCCATGCGGTCGAACACGTCGGCGGCCACGCCTGCCGCAGCCAGCGCGTTCGAGATCAACCCGGCCAACGCCAGGTTGTCTTCGATCAACAGGATCCGGTTCATGTCCTTTCTTATACCTGCGTCAGAACGCGCAGGTCAGGCCCAGGATCCCGGTGGCATTCGACTTTCGCTTGACGATCGGGCTGTCCGCAGCGTCGCCCAGGAGCTGCCCGGCGACCACGCCGCCGACGATCGCCCAGCGTTCGGTCAGCTTGTAGTTGGCCAACGCCCCGAACGTCGCTTCCTTGACACCGCCTTTCAACGAATACTGCGGCAGGCCGGAGCCGGCCGAGCGTGCCGCGTCCACGCCGAAGTAGCTGTTCATGTACTTTGCGTTGCCCGCGCTGACGGCCACGCTCGGAACCAGCGTCAGCCGCCCAGTGGCTCGCCACGGGTAGGAGACTCGCGCTTCGAGCTGCAGCCCTCGCTGCTTCTCGGTCAGCGCCTGGGTGTACGAGAACGTCGCCGCCGCACCGCCCAGGCGCGTCGTCACGAACACCCTGCCGCCCAAGGCGTCCTTCACCTCGCCAAAGCCCTCGGGCATGGATGGGCGAGCCGTTGAGGAACGAATGCTGGTGCGCATGAGGAGCACTACCCTGTCGAAGTTGAGAAGGTAGGCATGCTCTGCATTCGACGCTTACCGAACACTTTCCGACGGGGCCGCAAACCGCCTGCTTGTTGCGGATGCGACTTCTGCTCGATGCGGCGGCGCTAGACGAAGAACGCCTCGAGCGCCAGCCGGTAGGCGACGCGGCCGCCGCGGTCATGGCCCGCGACCGCGAAGCGCGTGAACCCGAGATGGTCCATCAGGGCGACCAGGTCCTGCGCCATGGTCCGCTCCTCGATGGTACGACGACGCGGCTCAGTCCGAGACCTTCACCCAGTCGTAGTAGGCCGGACCGCCGCCACCGTTGTAGGTGCCCACGAAGCCGACGGCGTTCGCCGAGTTGTTGCCGACCCAGTGGTTCAGCATCAGGCGCATCGGAGCCGAGAACGCCGTGTTGACGCGCCGGAATTCCATCTCCACGCCGGCATCGTTGACGTGGAACCAGCGCACGAAGGTCGGACGCCATTCGAAGCCGATGGTCCGCCAGCCGGTGGCGATGGCGAACTGCTGGAAGTTCTGCTGGCCCGCCGTCCACACGTTGGTGTGCAGGACGGTGCCCCCCTTGATGAACTCGAGGTCGATCTCGAAGTGGTTGGACGTGCCCGCGTTGCCGGTGTACAGGAAGAACGAGCTGTTGCCGCCGGGGATCGTGCCCGGCTGCAGGCGGGTCACGAACTTGCCGTACTGGAAGCTCTGCCAGGTGCGCACCTCGGCGCACTTCACCGCGTTGCGGTTGCTGCCATTGACGTTCAGGTCCAGCCCGCCCCACCCCGTCAGCCACGCTTCGCTGAAGGCGAAGGTGCAGCCGAAGATGTCGCCATTGGCCCAGTTGGCGGTCTCCCAGTTCGATCCGTTGGGACCGCCCGTGCCGTCGAATCCGTCGAAGAAGTTGGTGGCCTGCGCGTTCAGGTGCAGGCCCAGGGCCAGCACCAGGGCGAAGGCGCCCTTGACGATGGAAGTGATCATGCTTGTCTCCTTGTTGTGGGTTGTCGTGCGCGATCAGGGGGCGAGCTTCACGGTGCCCACGCTCAGGTTGTGCGCGCCCGTGGTGGTCGCGGCGTTGATCACGTCGACCGCGAAGAGACCGCCCTTGACGGTGCCGACTTTCGAGCCGATGCCGTTGCAGTAGTCCGGCAGCGGAAACATCGCGTCGCTCAGGTCGATGACGAGTTCGGACAGGCTCGAGTTGACGATGGCCTGGGCCGTCGCCGTGCAGCCGTCACCGGCCACCGGGCTCGGTTGGAGCTTGATCGACAACACGCCGTCGCTCGACGATTTCAGCTGGATCTTCAGCTTGGTGAAACCCGCGGCATTGAAGGCGGTGACCGGCGCCGCGCCGGTGTTGCCGGGCGCGTAGAGCCGGATTGCCGCACCGGCGTAGGCCTGGCTGCCCGACAGCGTCGCGCTGAAGCTCGCCTCGCCCGGTGCATACGCCGCCGCACCGGCAACGAGTTCGCTGCCCTTCTCGGCAAAGGCGTAGGTCTCGATCTTGCCGGCCTCGCTGGTGTCCGTCGCGCTCGAAGGCGTCGCGAATGCGACGTCGCTCGACGAAGGGCCTGAGGGCGGTGCCGGAACGGGAGCCGGCACGGGCGCCGACGGTGGCGCAGAGGCCGCCGGCGTGGCGGTGCTGGACCCTCCCCCGCCGCAGGCCGTGAGCGCCACGGCGCTGAAGAGTGCCGTCAAGGCGGTGCATGAACGCCGATAGATCTGATCCACTGATGTCTCCTGTGAAGTGACACGTGGATGGTGTTCTCACCCTGCCGCCGGCACAGTCGCGTCTTTGCGCTTGACCGTGCCGTTCTTGCGCTCAGGGCTCAATAGCACATCATCAAGCCGAACTTGTTGCGCTCGCAGGTGACGACGCGCGTGCGCGCGGCCGGCGTTGCAGGTGCCGCAGGCTCGGCCGCCTTGCGCGGCGGCACCGGCCTGGCCGCGGGACGGGCAACCGGCGCCGCGGCGTTCACCGCGACCTTCGTCGACTCGTACGCCGTCTTCCAGGTCGCAAGCCGCTCGCGCGACAAGGCGGCCAGCYCGTCCTTCTGGTAGATGCGGACATGGTCGACGAGCATCGGCTCGGTGCCCGGTCCGGCTTCCAGGTTCAGCAGGAAGGGCCATTGCTCGAAGACCTCGCGCGCACCGGCGGGCACGTCGGCGCGGAGCACCGCTTTCACCGCCACGTCGTCGACGGCCCATCGGATCTTCACCGGGTCCCATTCGAGCGAGAGGCGGTGGAAGCCATCGCCCGAAGGCGTCAACTCCACCGGCGCATGGAACGCCGGCTCGTCGGCGATGCCCTGCGCATACAGGCCGAGTTGGAGGTCGGTCCCGTCCTTCTCGATCAGTGCGATCTCGCCGGCTTCCAGCCAGTCGAGCGATGTCAGCGGTGCGCCTTGCAACGAGATGCGCGCGGCACCGGCCGGCAGCTTCACGCGCAACTCGATGCGGCCGTAGATCATCGCGCCCGTCGGCCGCACGCGCAGGCTGCTCGCGGGCGGCAGCAGCAAGCGGCCGTTGCCGTCGAACTGCGGGCTCGCGCCGCCGGGGGCCTTGTGCACGCGCCAGCGTTTCTCGTCGACCCGCACCGTCGCGGCCGCGTTGAACTCATCGGCCCAGGCGAGCCGCCATGCGCCGTCCCGCATCTCGCGGGGAACGACCGCCGGCGGCAGCGGCGCTGCCGCGGTCGCCGCGTCGCCCGCGGCATTCAGGAACTCGATGCGCCCCAGCTCGAAGCGCACCGGCTCCGGCGACGGTTCGTTGGCCGTGACCTCCACGCTCGCGACGGCCGGCAGGGTCTGCGCGATGCTCGCGCCGTTGCCGGCGCAATAGGGCTCGGGCTCGAAGACCGCCAGCGGGATGTCGATGTCCATCGTGCCCCGCACCCGCTGCAGCAGCACCGGGTAGCAGCCGGTGTTCTGCAGTTTCGTGTCGGTGCCCTTGATGCGGATGCGAAGCACCTGTTCGGTCGGCGACACGAGCCGGATGCGCAGGTTCCGGAAGGCCGAGAGGTCGACCGCCGCCCCACCGCGGCCCGCCCCCACGTCGACCCCCAGCGTGCTCCACGCGCTGCCGCGCGCACGGCTCAGGCGGCCGGACACGCGCACCCCGCCGTCGTAGACGCCGAGCGCGTCGGCCGCGACATCGCCGGGCTTCTCGGAGATCTGCAGAAGCGTCACCGGCGGCCGCTCGCGGCCGGCCGGGGGCGTCCTGAAATCAGCCCACACCACCGACGCTGGCTCGGCACCCCAGGCCGGCACGCCCAGCCACGCCGCGGCAAGCGCCGCCAGGTACCACGCTGCGCGCTTCATGCCGCGCTGACCGGCATGCACAGCTCGCAGCGCACGAACGGCGAACCGGGCGGCGGCGAGCCGGGTTCGCAGCGCTGGATGAAATGTCCTTCCGCGAGTTCGAAAGGGGATGCCGGCAGCCACTCGGTGAGCAAGGTGTTCCAGCCGCGCCCGATCTCGCTCGACGGGCCTTCGTAGCGCAGGCAGGCCGCCCAGTGCGCCGGCAGGCTCTTGCGCATGGCCCGCAGGCCGGGGTCCTGCCAGCCGGCGGGCAGCTCGACGCAGGCGTCCATGCGGCAATGCGCTGCGAGCGTGATGGCCGGGTCGTCGAGGCCGATGGACAGCATCGGCCGGTCCGACAAGCCCATGCTGTCGACCCAGGGCACGAAGCGCGTGTGCAGGACCTCCGAGCTGTGGCCGTAGTCGCCGCGCTCGCGCATGTAGAGGCATTCCTTCGCCTCGAAGTGCCGGAGTTCGACACGGCAGCTCGCGGCGGCCCGGCCGTCGTCGGCCGGCCTTCGCCAGTCGATCCACCCGCCCGCACGCCAGCGGGACGGCGTCATGCCGAAGTGCTCGCGGAAGGCACGGGCGAAGGCTTCCGGCGAGGCGAAGCCGCAATTGAGCGAGACGGCCGTGACCTTCTCGTTCGGGCAGTGGCGCAGCCGGCCGGCCGCCGTCTCGAGGCGGCGGCGGCGCACGAACTCCTTCGCCGTCTCGCCGGTCCAGGCGAGGAAGAGCCGGTGGAAGTGGAACGGCGAGAACGCCGCGCAGTCGCTCAGCCGCTCCAGGCTCAGGTCCTTCGACAGGTGCGTCTCGACGTGGTCCAGCACCTGCTCCATGCGCCGCAGGTGGTGGCTGCGCAGCGAGGGTTGCTCACGCGGGCGCACGAGCGCCTTCAGCGGCCCGGCGCCCGCGGGCAGAGGGCCTTGCGCAAACCGGAGCTGCGCAGCGGCGTCGGCGACCAGGAGGTTCGTGTTCATCGGGCAACTCCTCGGTGGGGGCCAAGATTCAGCGCGCGTCGACCACGCGCCCTTCCGCATCGAACAGATGGCAGTGTCTCGRGTCGGGCCGGAGCCAGACCACGTCGCCGGCGCTCAGCGGGCGGCTGCCGCTCGCGAGCTTGATGGCCACCGGCTCGGCATGGCCGGCCAGGCGCGTATGGACGATGTCGCAGTCGCCCAGGTGCTCGACCTGATCGACCGTGGCCTTCAAGCCGCCGCCCGCCGCCACGAAGCGCAGGTGCTCCGGGCGCACGCCCAGCGTGAGTTCGCGCGCGGCGCCGGGCAGGCTCTGGTCCGGCAGGAAGACGCTGCCGGCGTCGCCCATCGACAGGCGCAGGCCGGAGGCCTCCTGGTGCGCCATGCCGGACAGGAAGCACATCTTCGGCGAGCCGAGGAAGCCGGCGACGAAGCGCGTCTTCGGCTGGTGATACAGCTCGAGCGGGCTGCCGACCTGCTCGATGCGCCCGGCATTGAAGACCGCAATGCGCGTGCCCAGCGTCATCGCCTCCACCTGGTCGTGCGTCACGTAGATCATCGTCGTGCCGAGTTCGCGGTGCAGCCGGGCCAGCTCCATGCGCAGCTGCACGCGCAGCGCGGCGTCGAGGTTGGACAAGGGCTCGTCGAAGAGGAACACCTTCGGATGCCGCACGATGGCCCGGCCGATGGCCACGCGCTGGCGCTGGCCGCCGGACAGCTCCTTCGGCTTGCGTTCGAGCAGCGGCACGATCTGCAGCATCTCGGCGGTACGCATCACCGTCTTGTGCGCCTCGGTCTTGTCGAGCCCGGTGAACTTGAGCGCGAAGCCGATGTTCTCGGCCACCGTCATGTGGGGGTACAGCGCGTAGTTCTGGAACACCATCGCGACGCCGCGGTCCACCGGCGGCAGGTCCTGCGACTCTTCGTCGCCGATGAAGATCTTCCCGGCGCTCACGTCCTCGAGACCGGCGATGGACCGCAGCAGCGTGGTCTTGCCGCAGCCCGACGGCCCCACGAAGACCATGAACTCGCCGGAGGGGACATGCAGGTCGATGCCGTGCAGCACGCGAGGGCCCTGGCCGTATTGCTTCTCGATGCCCTGGAGGGTCAGGTGAGTCATGTCAGTGTTGCTTCGCAGTGATGCAGGTGATGCACCTCATCCCTTGACGGCGCCTGCGGACAGGCCCTCGATGAGGCGGCGTGAAGAGGCGGCGAACAGGATCAGCAGCGGCAGCACCGTGATGGCCGAGCCTGCGCTGATGGCGCCCCAGGGCGTCTGGCCGGTGCCCTGCAGCGAGCGCAGCACGAGCGGCGCGGTGAACATCTCCTGCTGGCTCATCACGAGCAGCGCGCCGACGAAGTTGTTGTACGAACCGATGAAGGTGACGAGGCCCAGCGTGCCCATGGCCGGCCCGATGAGCGGCACGACGACGCGCCAGTAGATGCCGAACTCGCCGCAGCCGTCCATGCGCGCCGCCTCGACGAGCTCGCGCGGCAGCGCCGAGCCGATGTACTGGCGCATCATGAACACGCCGAAGGCCGAGCAGGCGCCGGGCACGATGAGGGCGCGCGTGCTGTTGAGCCAGTCCATCTCCTTCATCAGCAGCACGAACGGGATCATGCCGACGAAGGCCGGCAGCAGCATCGTCGCCATCAGGCCGGCGAACAGCGTGTCGCGCCCCGGGAACTCGTACATCGCGAAGGCATAGCCGCCCAGCGAACACAGGAACAGGTTGAGCGCGGTGGCCGCCACGGCGACCCACAGCGACAAGCCCAGGCTGTGCCAGAAGTGCGGGCGCAGCGCGACCAGCTGGTGGATGTTGTCGACCAGCGCCGAGCCGAACCACAGCGGCGGCGGCATCGAGAGGATGTCGCTGTTGGTGTGCGTCGCGAAGACGAACATGAAGTAGAACGGCGCCAGCATGATGAGCGCCCCCATCATCACGATGGCGTAGGGCAGCCACCCGGAGGGCCTGAGCTTGCGCAGCAGCCGTGCGCGCCGGCTGCCCGAGGCGGGGGCCCTGGCGATGGCCGGGGCGGTGAGTTGAGATGCGGTCATGGCCGGTCAATCCTTGCGCCCGAGGGTGCGGTTGTTGAGCCACGTGAGCGCGGCGATCACCATGAACATCAGCCAGGCGACGGCCGACGCGGTGCCGAAGTCGCCATCGTTGAGGCCCACCTTGTACATCTGCATCGCCACCGTCTCGGCCACCTGCCCCACCCCGCCGGTGCCCCCGGTCAGGATGAAGGGCTCCTCGAAGAGCTGCAGGTTGCCGATGATGGTCAGCGTGACGGCCAGCAGCATCATCGGGCGCAGCAATGGCACCGTGATGTAGCGGAACTGCTGCCACAGCCCGGCACCGTCGATGGTCGCGGCTTCGTACAGGTCCTTCGGGATGGTCTGCAGCGCCGACAGGTAGAGCACGGTGTTCCAGCCGACGAAGCGCCACCAGACGATGAAGGACACGATGGGCCGCGTGTACTCCGGCCGCCCCCAGTCGACGTTCTGCACCGGAAACAGCCAGGCGAGCGGATGCAGGCCGAACATCTCCAGCCGGCCCAGGCCGGTGAGCACCTGGTTGATGACGCCGAAGTCGCGCGAGAACAGCGACGAGAACACCAGCGTGATCGCCACGGTGTTGGTGATGTACGGCAGGAAGTACATCGCGATCACCGGGTTGCGCGCGCGGCGGAACTTCGTGTGGATGAAGAACGCGAGCGGCACCGCGATCAGGTGCTGCGGCAGGCCGGAGACGATGCCCAGCCAGAAGGTGTTGTACATCGCGCGCCAGAAGTCGCGCGCGTACAGCTCCGACCAGAACCGCCCCGAGAAGAATTGCGACCAGGGCAGGTCATCGAACTGCAGGACGAAGGCGTAGTTGCCGAGGCCCTCCCACTTCATGCTCCCCAGGCCCGCCGTCAGCTCCCAGCGAAAGAACGACGCATACGCGGAGAACAGCAGCGGAAACAGGCCGAACGTCAGGAAGAGGATGAAGAACGGCGCGACGAACACATAGGGCATGAAGCGCCACGGCTTGAGCCGGCGCCGCTTCGTCTTCTTCACCGGCGTTCCGTGCGGGGCGGGGACTGCGGACATGGGAGGACTTCCGGGCTCGGGGGATCAGCGGCGAACGCGGCGTTCGATCGCCTTCTTCGCATCGGCCAGCGCCGTCTTCACGTCCTTGTCCTGCTCCAGCACCTTGTCGAACTCGGCGCTCACGACTTCGGCGGCCACCGGGTCGAGCTTGTCCACTTCGGTGGCGGGAATCTTCGCCGCGGTGGCCCGCCAGGCCTGGCGTGCCTTCTGGCCGCCGAGGAAGTCCATCGGCTGGTCGACGAACGGGTCGGTGGTGGCCTCGACGAGTGCCGGGAAGGCATCGAGTTCGCGGAAGGCGGCGATCTGCACCTCCTTGCTGGTCGTCATGAACTTCACGAAGTCCCAGGCGAGTTCCTTGTTCTTCGCGCCCTTCGGGATCGCGTAGAAGCTGCCGCCATACGACGCGCTCACGCCGCCGGGAAGGCCGGCCGAGCGCCAGTTGCCCTTGGAGTCCGGCGCGATCCAGTTCTTCAGGTGGCCGGCGAGCCAGGAGCCCATCATCTCCGAGGCGATGGTGCCGCGCTTGAAGCCTTCGCTCCACTCGTTGCTCCAGGCGCCGACCTTCGCGTCGATGCCGGCCGCACGCGCCAGCTTGGCGGTCTCGAAGGCTTCCACGAAGCGCGGCGAATCGACCAGGATCCTGCCCTTGCTGTCGAAGTAGATGCCTTCGCCGTCCTTCAGGCCCGAGCGGATCATGATGTCCTTGATCGCCGCGGCATGCGGGATCAGGTAGGCGCCGGTCTTCGCCTTGAGCGCCTTGCCGGCCTCGATGAACGAGGCCCACGACTGGGTGAGCTGGGGCTCGGTGACGCCGGCCTTGTCCATCAGGTCCTTGCGATAGAACAGCGCACCCGGGCCGATGTCGGCCGGCATTGCGGCGAAGATGCCGCCGCGGCTGGTGGCCTGCGCCACCGTGAACCTGAAGAACCTGTCCTTGTATTGCAGCGCGTTGTAGGGCGGCTTGGACAGGTCTTCCACGCCGCCACCTTCGGCGAACTTGGCGACGAAGCCGATCTCGATGCCCATCACGTCAGGCAGGTTCGCCCCGGTGGCCAGCGCCGTCGTCATCGCGTTGTGGTGGTCGCCGTAGCCGAGCGCGACCAGCTTGATCTCGACCTCGGGGTGGATCTTCTTGTACAGCGGGATCGCCGCCTGCACCGAACGGTCGAGATCCTTGAACGATGCGACGGTGAGCACCGTCTGGGCCGTGGCAAGGCCCGTGGCCGATGCCAGCAGCGTGGCGAGACTGAGCCTGGTTGCGAATTTCACTTCATCTCCTCTGGGGTGGTCCGACGACGCGCCTGCCGTGTCCGTGACAATGCTCATGCAAGCGCTTGCACGGCAGTGTAGGAACTGTGCGCCGGCACCGGCCCGGGGGGGAACCCTGAACGACCTAGCCGATCTTGYGGTTTCGCGGTGGGTCGTGCACCCGAATGGGGCGCACCGTGTCAGCGTGTGACGGGGACCGCCTTGGTCGATTCGCGGACGATCAACTCCAGCTTCGCCATCGTCGCGCGCGGTGGCTTGCGGCCATCGATGAGCGCGACGACGGCCCCCGCGGCCTCCCGGCCGAGGTCGCGCAGCGGCTGCCTCACCGAGGTCAGGGGAGGCAGCGAGAAGGAGGAATGGGACAGGTCGTCATAGCCGACGATGGACATGTCGTCCGGCACGCGCCGCCCGCGCCTGTACAGCGAGAGCATCGCGCCATAGGCGGAGTCGTCGTTGGCGGCAAACACCGCGCTGAACGGCAGGCCGCGATCGAGCAGCATGTTCATCGCCGTCACGCCCCCGGTCTCCACATAGCCGCCCGGCGCCACCAGCCGCTCGTCGAAGGGCAGCCCGGCCGCGACCAGCGTGTCGCGGTACCCGCGCAAGCGCTCGTCGGCATCCTGGCGCCCCGGCGGGCCGGCGATGAAGGCGATGCTGCGATGGCCGAGTTCGAGCAGGTGGCGCACCGCCTCGCAGGCGCCGGCGTAGTGGTCGAAGCACAGCGAATGCACCCGCATCGACGCCGACTGCCGCCCGAGCAGCACCGTGGGAACGCCTTGCGCATGGCGATCCAGCAACTCGTCGTCCAGCTCGGCCACCAGCAGGATCACGCCGTCGACCCGGCGGCCCATCAGCGACATCAGCCGCTGTTCTTCCTCGACCTTGTTCCAGTGGCCGCTCACGAAGATGGCCTCGTAGTGGTGGCTGGCCAGCCCATCCTCGACGCCGCGCATGGCCTCGTTGAAGAACGAGCTGGAGATCTCCTGCGTCAGGACGCCGACGGTCATCGTGCGGCCCTTGGCGAGCCCGCGCGCGACCAGGTTGGGCCGGTAGTTCAGGCGCTTGATGCTGCTCTCGATGGCCGTCGCCTTCTCCTCGGCGACCACGTGGGTGCCGCTCAGGTAGCGCGACACCGTGCTCGTGGAAACCCCGGCCAGGCGCGCCACCTCTTCGAGCGTGACGCTGGTGTTTTCGATGGGCATGGCCCGATGATAGCGCTTGCCCCGCTTGCCCAGGGAAGGAGAAAGCCCATTGATCGGGGGTATCACGCCCGGGAAACCCCGGGGTTTCCCGCTTGCTCCCGCCGATTCGCAAGAACGATCAGGCCAGCAGGTTGCAAGCGCTTGCACGGCAGGCTATCGTGCCGGCCATGAAGCCGACATGCATTCCTCCCCCCACTCCCCTCCGTTCGGTCGCTCGCTGCGTCGGCGTCTTCGCCCTCACGGTGGCGAGCTGGGCGAACGCGCAGGTCGCCACGGTGCGCATCGACCCCACGCGCGCCGGCCCGGCCGTCAACCGGCAGGTGCTGTCTGGTTTCAATTTCGGCAACTGGATGTCGGTGACGGAATTCCGCGAGGAGATCGCCAAGGTTCCGGCCGCTGCGCTGCGCTTTCCCGGGGGGAACATCGGCGACGAACACGACATGGACGAGCCGACGCTGGATGCCTTCAAGTCGCTGCTGTCGCAGATCGCGGGCGAACGCGAGCTGCTCGTGCAGACACGCGTGTTCGAGGGC
>NZ_JBFUGW010000008.1:0-61459 GCF_056402735.1 Rhizobacter sp. P3_C12 | reverse complement strand
CCCCTGCAGCGCGCCGGGGGGCTGCCCGCAGGCGGCCTCGAGGCGGCCGTTGCTCCACGCGATGCGGCCAGCGGCGTCGAGGTGCAGCAGCGCGTCGGGACTGGCGGCCAGCAGCGCCCGCGCCGTCGCGATCGGCATCGGCTTGCCGGGCGGATCGGATGCCTCGCCAGAGAGGGGCACTTCAGGAACAGCCATGGAGGGCAAGTGTTGTGCCGAATGCAGCAGGCGTCCAGCGCACTTGCCCGCAGGGACGCCCGTCTGCGCGGCCTCAGCTGGCGACCTGCAGCACCAGCTTGCCGAAGTTCTCGCCGCTGAACAGCTTCAGCAGCGCCTGCGGGAAGTTCTCCAGCCCGGCGACCACGTCTTCCCGGCTGCGGATGCGGCCGGCCTGCAGCAGCTCGCCCAACTCGGCGATGGCGATCGGGTAGCGGTCGGCGTAGTCGAACACCACCATGCCTTCCATGCGGGCGCGGTTGACCAGCAGCGACAGGTAGTTGGCGGGGCCTTTCACCGGCGTCGTGTTGTTGTACTGGCTGATGGCGCCGCAGATCACGATGCGGGCGTGGCGGTTGATGCGCGTCAGCACGGTGTCGAGGATCTCGCCGCCGACGTTGTCGAAGTAGATGTCGACGCCCTGCGGGCAGTGCTGCTTCAGGCCGTCCTTCACCGCGCCGGCCTTGTAGTCGATGCAGGCGTCGAAGCCCAGCTCCTTGACGACCCACTCGCACTTGGCGGGGCCGCCGGCGATGCCGACGGTGCGCAGGCCCTTCACCTTGGCGAGCTGGCCGACGGTCTGGCCGACCGCGCCGGCCGCGCCCGACACCACGATGGTCTCGCCGGCCTTCGGCTGGCCCACGTCCATCAGGCCGAACCAGGCCGTCATGCCGGGCATGCCGAGCACGTTGAGCCACTGCATCGGCGTGCCCAGCCGCGGGTCGATCTTGAACAGTCCGTGGCGGCGGATGCCGGCCTCGGGGATCAGGCAATACTGCTGCACGCCGAGCGTGGCGCTGACGGTGTCGCCGACCGCGAAGGCCGGGTTCTTCGATGCGACGACGCTGCCGATGCCGCCGGCCCGCATCACCTCGCCGATGCCGACCGGCGGGATGTAGCTCTTGCCCTCGTTCATCCAGCCGCGCATCGCCGGGTCGAGCGACAGCGCCTGGGTCTTCACGAGCACGCCGCCGGCCTCGGGCTCGGCGACCGGCTCGGTCGTGAACTGCCAGTTGTCGGCGGTGGGCAGGCCGACCGGGCGGGCGGCCAGGCGGATCTGCCGGTTTTCGAGGGAGGTGGGCATCGCGTGTCTCCTGGGTCTGTTGGTTTTGGGGATGCCGTTTGATGGTAGCGCCGATGTCGACCTTGTCCGACAGGCGATCAGGCGGGGCGCCGACAGGGCGCGCCGGGGGGCGAACCTACAGTCGTCGGCAACCCGCCTCCATCGACGATCCGACTGCCGGAGCCCGCCATGCGCCTGAGCCTCACCTCGAACCTGACCGTTGCCAGCCTCACCGTGGCGAGCGTCGCGCTGGCGCTGGCCTCGGGGCAGGACGTGCCACCGGTGCGCAGCGTCGCCGCGCTCGACGCGCAGCGCTATGCCGGCACCTGGTACGAGCTGGCGCGGCTGCCGAACAGCTTCCAGGCGAAGTGCGAGGGCAACGTCACCGCCACCTACCAGCCCACCGGCAGCGGCGCGATCAAGGTGATCAACCGCTGCCGCGAGGCGGATTCGAAATGGGCGGTGTCCGTCGGCCGGGCGACGCCGGTGAAGGGCGACGACAGCGGCGCGAAGCTGAAGGTCAGCTTCCTGCCGACGTGGCTGCGCTGGATGCCGGTGGGGCGCGGCGACTACTGGGTCGTGATGCTCGACGCCGACTACCGCTATGCGGTGGTCAGCGAGCCGTCGCGCGAATACCTGTGGATCCTGTCGCGCACGCCGCAGATGGATGGCGCGCTGTACGACGGCATCGTCGCGCGCTTGCGTGCCGACGGCTACCCGGTGAATCGCCTCGTGCAAACACCGCAGGCCGCCGCGGCGCCGCAGGTGGCGCGCCATGTTCCGTTGACCTGAAAAAGGAGACTGAGATGAGCAAGCTCTTGTGGACCCTGTGCGTGATCGCACCGATCGCCGCGCTGGCGGCGGGTTGCGATTCGAGCGACCACCGCACCGTCGGGCAGAAGCTGGATTCGGCGGTATCGACCGCCGAGCAGGCGGCCAACGAGGTGAAGCAGAACGCGAAGCAGTCGGTCGCCGACGTGAAGACCGCGGCGCGCGACGCGTCGCAGGCGAGCCAGGACGGCACGTCGCAGATCGGTCAGTCGATCGCCGACGGGGCGATCACGGCATCGATCAAGGCCGACATCGCGAAGGACCCGGACCTCAGTGCGTTGCGCGTCAACGTCGACACGCACGATGGCAAGGTGGCGCTGTACGGCTCGGCACCGAGCGAGGACGCCCGCCAGCGGGCCGAGCGCATCGCGATGGCGGTGAAGGGCGTGAGCGGCGTCGACAACAAGCTGGCGATCGAGACGGCGCAGGTGAAGCCGTAGGCCCCAGGCGGGATGCCCCCAAACGGGATGACCCAAGACGAGATCACCCAAAAGAAAACGCGGCCCGGGAGCCGCGTTCGTCTTGGCAGCAGGGCTTGCGCCCTGCGCTGCATCACAGCACGCGAATGTTCGCGGCTTGCAGGCCCTTCTGGCCTTGCTTCACTTCGAATTCAACGCGCTGGTTTTCCAGCAGCGTCTTGAAGCCGTTGCCTTGAATGTCACGGAAGTGGGCGAACAGGTCAGCGCCGCCCGCGTCTTGAGCGATGAAGCCGTAGCCCTTGCTCTCGTTGAACCACTTCACGGTACCGGTTTGCGTCGTCATGGACGTTTCCTATTTCTATCAGTAGTAATGCGGCAGCACATGCCGACGCATGCAGAGACACTCAAGCGTTATTCGGGGATTTCAACAGAACCGGGCTGGAACCAGCACGGCGTCGCAAAAGATCACTCACAACCACAGTCTTGCGTATACCTGTGCCGCGGAATATACACCACGGGTCGGGACATTCCGCACACGGTGTCGAGAATCGTCCCTGGTGACGGTGTTTCCACACGACAGGCGGACGCGCCGGCAGGCACATCGCACAATGCCCGCCATTTGCGCGCCCGGTGCCCGCAAGGAGCTTCTGATGAAGACGAAAGCCGCCGTGGCCTGGAAGGCCGGCCACCCCTTGAGCATCGAGACGGTCGACCTGGCGCCGCCGCGCGCCGGCGAGGTGCTGGTGGAGGTGAAGGCGACCGGCATCTGCCACACCGACGAGTTCACGCTGTCGGGCGCCGATCCCGAAGGGCTGTTCCCGGCGATCCTCGGCCACGAGGGTGCGGGCGTGGTGCTGGAGGTGGGGCCGGGCGTCACGAGCCTGAAGCGCGACGACCACGTGATCCCGCTGTACACGCCGGAGTGCCGGCAGTGCAAGTTCTGCCTGTCGCGCAAGACCAACCTGTGCCAGCTGATCCGCGGCACGCAGGGCAAGGGGTTGATGCCGGATGCGACGAGCCGCTTCTCGATCGACGGCAAGCCGATCCTGCATTACATGGGCACGTCGACCTTCAGCAACCACATCGTGGTGCCGGAGATCGCGCTGGCGAAGATCCGCAGCGATGCGCCGTTCGACAAGGTCTGCTACATCGGCTGCGGCGTGACGACGGGTGTCGGCGCGGTGATCTTCACCGCGAAGGTGGAGGCGGGCGCGAACGTGGTCGTGTTCGGCCTGGGCGGGATCGGGCTGAACGTGATCCAGGGCGCGAAGATGGTGGGTGCCGACAGGATCATCGGCGTCGACCTGAACCCGGCCCGCGAGGCGATGGCGCGCAGCTTCGGCATGACGCACTTCATCAACCCGCGCGAGGTCGACAACGTGGTCGATGCGATCGTGCAGCTGACCGATGGCGGCGCCGACTACAGCTTCGAGTGCATCGGCAACACGACGACGATGCGGCAGGCGCTGGAGTGCTGCCACAAGGGCTGGGGGCAGAGCATCATCATCGGCGTGGCGGCGGCGGGGCAGGAGATCTCGACGCGCCCGTTCCAGCTGGTGACGGGCCGCGAGTGGAAGGGCTCGGCCTTCGGGGGTGCGCGCGGCCGCACCGACGTGCCGAAGATCGTCGACTGGTACATGGACGGCAAGCTGCGGATCGACGAGCTGATCACGCACAAGCTGGCGTTGAACGACATCAACCACGGCTTCGAGTTGATGAAGCGTGGCGAGTCGATCCGTTCGGTGGTGGTGTATGACTGACGGCGGGCCGGTGAAGACCTTGTCGGAGCATGCGTGCTTCGGCGGTGTGCAAGGTTTTCACGAGCACGTGTCGGACACGATCGGCCTGCCGATGCGCTTCGGCGTCTTCAGGCCGCCGCAGGCCGCAACCGCGCGGGTGCCGGTGCTGATCTACCTGGCCGGCCTGGAATGCAACGAGCAGACCTTCGCGATGAAGGCGGGCGCGCAGCAGCACGCGGCGAAGCACGGGCTGATGCTCGTGACGCCGGACACCAGCCCGCGCGGCACCGGCATTGCCGAGGCCGATGCGTCGTGGGATTTCGGCACGGCCGCGAGCTTCTACCTCGATGCCACCGAGGCGCCGTGGCGTGCGCACTGGCGCATGGCCAGCTGGCTGACGCAGGAGCTGCCGGCGCTGATCGAAGCGGAGTTCTCGGCCGATACGAACCGTCTCGGCCTGTTCGGGCACTCGATGGGTGGGCATGGCGCACTGACGCTGGGCCTGAAGCATCCAACGCTGTTCCGCAGCGTGTCGGCCTTCGCACCGATCGCGGCGCCGATGCAGAGCCCGTGGGGTGACAAGGCCTTCCGCGGCTACCTGGGTGAAGACCGGCAGGCCTGGCGCGAGCACGATGCCACCGAACTGGTGAAGGCCGGGGCGCGCACCTCGCACTTGCTGATCGATCAGGGGCTGGCCGATCGATTCCTTGCGACGCAGTTGCATCCGGAGCTGTTCGAAGCCGCTTGTGTTGCGTCTGGCCAGCCCTTGACCTTGCGGCGCCACGCGGGCTTCGACCACGGCTACTACTTCATCTCGACCTTCGTGGCCGACCACATCGAGCACCATGCTGCGGGGCTCTCTTGATCAGGCTTTGCTCGCAAAGGCGCGTGGGGGGAGGCCGTGGCTCGCCGGCCGGTGCGGTCATTGCCCCTGGCGGGGCAATGACTCCCCTGCGCTGACTGGTTTCATGGCCCGTCGCCGAAACTCCCGTCACTCACTTCGTTCGTTGTGGTCAAACAGTCGGCGACAGTCAGTTCACGAAGCGTGCTGGCGCACGCGGGCCATGAAACCAGCCAGCTCCGGCGCCCCGTCTTTATTGGCGCTCCCCGGCCGCCCCGCCCACGCGCACAGCGCAGCACAGCACAGCAACAGAACAGAACACAACCACCATGAAACTCTCAGTCCTCGACCAATCCGTCGCCTTGAGCGGCCAAGGCGAAGACGCCGCCATCCGCGACACCCTCGAGCTCGCGCAGCACTGCGAAGCCCTCGGCTATGAGCGCTTCTGGGTCAGCGAGCATCACAGCCTGCCGACGATCGTCGGCAGCGCGCCCGAGATCGTGATGGCCGCGATCGCCGCCCGCACCAGCCGCATCCGCATCGGCAGTGCCGGCGTGATGCTGCCGCACTACGCCGCGCTGAAAGTGTCCGAGCAGTTTCGCGTGCTCGAGGCGCTGGCGCCCGGCCGCATCGACCTCGGCGTCGGCCGCGCTCCCGGCGGCGACATGCGCACCGCTCAGGCGCTCAACCCGCATGCATATGGCAGTGCGGAGAATTTTCCGGAGCAGGTGCGTGACCTGCAGGCCTGGACCAGCGGCGTGCGCCATCGCGGCATCGTCGCGCATCCGCGCGGCGAGCATGCGCCCGAGGTGTGGATTCTCGGCAGCTCCGACTATGGTGCGCAGATGGCCGCGCAGTTCGGGCTGCCCTATGCGTTCGCGTATTTCTTCACCGACGGTCAGGGCGCCGAGCAGGCGCTCGATCTGTACCACCGGCTCTATCAGCCGAGCGAGCGCCACCCCAAACCGCAGGCGACCGTCTGCGTCTGGGCGCTGGCCGCCGATACCGAAGAGACCGCGCTGCACCTGGCCTTGAGCCGCGAGCGCTGGCGCGTCGACCGCAATCGCGGCTTGCTCGGGCCGCTGCAGGCGCCGGATCAGATCGCCGCGCGCGGCTTCACGCCGGACGAGATGGCCACCATCGAGCCGATGCGGCGCAAGGCGTTCGTCGGCACGGCCGCGCAGGTTGCCGACAAGCTGCGGGCGTTGGCCAGCGATTTCGGGCTGGAAGAACTCGTCATCAACACCTGGGCGCACGACCCTGCCGTGCGGCGGCATTCGTATGCGCTGCTCGCGCGACAATTCGCCGCATGAACCTGATCGATTTCGAACTGCGCGGCGACTTCATCCCGCTCGATGCCCTGCTCAAGGCCACCGGCATCTGCCACAGCGGAGGCGCCGCGAAGACGATGGTGGCCGAGGGCAAGGTCGATGTCGATGGGCAGACCGAGCTGCGCAAGACCTGCAAGATCAGGGCGGGGCAGGTGGTCGGCCTCACCGGCGCCCGTATTCGGGTGATGGCGCCCCACCCGGGCGTTTGACGCGCCGGGCCGAGCGCCGGGCCGCCCCAAGCCGGCCCGGATCCCCTTGGGGGATCGGTCGATGTACCCATCGACCGAGGGGTCGTCATCCTTAGAAGCGGTAGTTCACGCCGACCGAGAACAGGTCGGTGTTGTCCTTGATGTCCAGCGCCTTCACGCGGTACCGCTCCCATTCACCACGGATCGCGGTGTTCTTCGACAGGTCGTATTGCACGCCCGCGCCGTACTTGACGTCGGTGCCGCGCTCGCTGTCGTTCACGCCGTTGACCGTGCGATCGGCCTTGCCGTTGTAGACACCCACGCGGCCCAGCAGCGAGAAGTCCTGCGCCACCGGGAACGTGCCCACGGCATCCAGGAACACGCCGTTGTTCAGCTTCAGCTCACTGCCGCTGGCGCTGTACTTGCCCAGCCCGACCCAGCCGCCTTCCAGGCTGAAGTTCGGCGTGAACTGGTAGCCGCCGTACACCTTGCCACCGGTGTCGGTGGTGTCGATGTCCAGCCCGCCGATGTTGTCGCCGTGGAACTTCGTCGTGCCGACGCTGCCGCCGATGTACGGCCCCGGTTGCACCGATTGGGCGTGCGCTGCGAGCGCCATCAGCGAGGCGGCCGAGGCGATGATGAGTTTGCTGCTCAGTTTGATCATGCTTTCACTCCTGTTTCTCTCAGTAGGACTGCCGGATCGCTTGTCCGACATGAAAGCAGGATCGGCCGCGCATGTGAACGCGGCACCTCCTCAACGTGAAGTTTTTCGAGGGCCTGCAACATGATGTTGCAGTGCAGCAGATCAACGGAACTTCACCGGCCAGGCCGGCTCGAAGGCCCAGCTCAGCGCGGCTTGCTCGCGCGGGCCGCGCGGTCTCTTTCTCGCAACATGAAGAGGTAGAGGCTCTCGACCTTTTCGCGCGCCCACGGCGTCTTGCGCAGCACCTTCAGGCTCGACGAGATGCTCGGCTCGATGCTGAAGCAGCGCAGCTGGACGCGCTCGGCCAGGCCCGGCCAGCCGTAGTGCGCGACCAGCTCGGTCAGCAAGGCCTCGAGCGTGAGGCCGTGCAGTGGATTGCGGGGTTGGGCTGGCGTGTCGCTCATCCGGTCAGCCTCGCGAGATCGGGTTTCAATGCGCGCACCGCCGACATCGCATCGGCGTGCTCGCGCAGGAACGAGAAGTCGGCGAAGTCGAAGCCCGGTGCCACCGTCGCTCCCACGTACGCGAAGTCGCCGAGCGGCTCGGCAGCCTGCCACCAGTGCGCCGGCACCGTGAAGCGCGGCTGCGTCGTGGTGCTCACCGGCGCCAGCGTCACCGATTCGATGCGGTCCAGCGACGGCGGCATCAGCCACAGCCGCAGCGGCCCGCCTTCGAGCAGGTGCCAGACTTCGTCCGACGCGACGCGGTGCCACGCACTGAACTGGCCGCGGGCCAGCAGGAAATCGATGCTCGTCAACGCGTTGCGCGGCGGGCGGCCATCGCCCGGCGTGATTGATGACGCCGCGCGGAAGAACTCGCGGTAGTGCCCGCCTTCGGGATGCGATTGCAGTTGCAGCAGCGCGATCAACTCGGCCGCACGCGGATGAAGGTCGGCACCGCTCATGCGACGTACAGCATCACGGTGACGAAGTGGCAGGCCGTGCCCGCCAGCACGAACAGGTGCCACACGCCGTGCGCATGCCGCCAGCGCTCGTCGTTCGCATAGAACACGATGCCGCCCGTGTAGCAGAGCCCGCCGGCCACCAGCCACGCGAGGGCCGCCCACGGCAGCTCGCGCACCAGCGGCACCGCGGCGATCAGCGCCAGCCAGCCCATCGCCACGTACAGCGGCACGGAAGGAATGCGCTCGCGGCCCAGGCTCAGTTCCTTCACGATGCCGACCACCGCGAGCCCCCACACCACGCCGAACAGCGACCAGCCCCAGGGCCCGCGCAGCGTGACCAGCGCGAACGGCGTGTAGGTGCCGGCGATCAGCAGGTAGATGGCGCAGTGGTCGAACTTCACCAGCACGCGCTTGGCCGCGCCGCGCACGCTGTGGTACAGCGTCGATGCGCCGTACAGCAGGATCATCGTGGCGGCGAAGATGCTCGCGCCGACGATCTGCCAGGCATCGCCGTGCAGCGACGACTGCACGATCAGCACCGTGCCGCCGCCGATCGCCAGCAGCAGGCCGGCCAGGTGCGTGAAGCTGTTGAAACGCTCGCCGTGATACATGAAACCCGCTTTCTGAAAAGGCTTGAGGAGGCGCAGGCCGCAAGCATAGCGGCAGCACGATGACGCTTTCGGGCTGGCATCATCGCGGCATGACCGAACGCATGCTGCCCCCTTACGTCACCGCCTCGCAACTCGTGCCCGACCTGCGCGCCAAGGGCCATGGCGTGATCAGCCCGGCCGGCCTGCGCGACTGGCTCGCGGCCGACGCGGCCGAGCTGCAGGCGCTGGAGGCCAGCTGGGACGACCTGCCGCCCGACGGCTACCTGCGCGATGGCGGCCGCTACCGCCGCCGCCGCCATTCCTGCTTCGTGGTCGATGGCGCCACGCTCACGGCCTCGCCGCACCGCGCGCACTGGCAGCCGGTGGCCTACAACGCGCTGCACGGCGGCATCGAGCGCTGGTTCGAGCCGATGGCCGCCGCGGTCGTCGCGCAGCCGGTGTGGGCGCGCCTGCTGCTGCGCATGGCCGAGGCCTGCAGCGCGCTGAAGGGCGTGCAGCCGTGGTTCGTCGAGGCGCACCAGTTCCGCATCGACACCACCGACGGCATCGGCCGGCCGACGCCGGAGGGCGCGCACCGCGACGGCGTCGACTTCGTCGCGGTGCTGCTGGTCGGCCGCCGCGGCGTGAAGGGCGGCGAGACGCGGGTCTTCGAAGCCGAGGGCCCGAACGGCATCCGCTTCACGATGAGCGAGCCGTGGACCACGCTGATGCTCGACGACGAGCGCGTGATCCACGAGAGCACGCCGATCCAGCCGCTGTCGGCCGATGCGCAGCACAGCGCGCACCGCGACACGCTGGTGCTGACCTTCCGCCAGGGCGGGTTCCAGGGGCCGGCGGGGGCCTGAGCCCGCAGGGCGAGGGCTGCGGCGCGGCCGGTTCGTCGCGCCCGGCTGCAGTTCGTCCGCGCGACGGGCCGGGCCGTCGCAAGGCGCTGGGAGAGGGCGGGGCGGCTGCCGATACTGACTCCATCGACGACACAAACCACCGACTGGAGCCCGACATGACCACCACCCGCCTGACCCAACTGACGCTGATCGTTGCCACGCTGTCCGCCGCCGTGCTGCTGTGCCAGCCGCGGGTCCAGGCCGGCGCCCAGGTCGCCGCCGCGGCGCCGGAAGTGATCACGATGCCGATGGTCACCATCACCGGCAGGAAGATGCCCGTGATCGTGATGCCGCAGGTGGTCGTGACCGGCAAGCGCGAATCGACGAACCTGCAGGCCAGCGACGTGCAGCTCGCGCAGCAGGCCCGTGCGGCCCGCGGCGAGCGCGGCTGAAGTCAGCGCCAGGTTCAACGCTGAATGACCTGAAAGACCCTGCGCCTGTGCCGGCCTGATAATGCCGGCTCGCCAACGAGGTGCCCCTTGTCCATGATCTTCCGCCGCGTGTTCGCCTTCCTGATTCGCCTGGTCGCCATCGTGATCGGCGCCATCTTCGCGGCCGGGCTGCTGCTGCTGGGAATCGTCCTCACGCTGACGCTGATCACGTGGGCACTGCTGCGCGGCCGCAAGCCCCAGGTGCGGCGCTTCAAGGTCGATCCGCGCCAGCCGTTCGGCGGCTTCACGCGGGGTGGCGCGGCGGTCGATCCGGCCAATGTCGTCGACGTCGAAGCGCGCGAGGTGCCTGCTGCACCGCCGCGGCTCGACCGGTCCTGAGCAGCCTCAGGCGTCCCTGACGTCTGCTACGGGCTGGTTGCCGAAATCGGTGCGATCCAGGTAGGCCAGCACCTTGGCCGCGGCCTCGGCCGGCGACGCCAGCCCGCCGTTGCGCTGCAGGTTCACGAAATGCGACTGGTCGGGGAAGCCATCCGCCGGGTTGTCGCGCAGCCGGGCCTGCATCTCGGTGTCGATCACGCCAGGCGCCAGCGAGACGATCTTCGCGCCGTTCGGCTGCAATGCTTCGTCGAGCGCGATCGTGCGGGCCGCATGATCCAGCCCGGCCTTGGCCGCGGCGTAGATCGCCTGGCCCGCCATTGCGCGCCGACCCAGCCCTGACGAGATCTGCAGCACGCGCCGCCGCGTCGGCCACGCGAGCGTCGCGCGCAGGAACGCGGCGGTCAGCAGCAGCGGTGCCTCGAGCCCGACGCGCAGCGCGTTCGACACATCGGTGCCGTCGACATGCCCGAGCGGGCCGACGCGCGTCAGCACGCCGGCGTTGTTGATCAGCGTCGCGGTGTCGAACGAGGTGTGGTCGATCTGCGCGAGCCAGGCCGACAACCGGTGCGCCACCGGCAGCGGCGTCGCGAGGTCCATCCCCCATTGCTCGCAGCGTGCATTGGCGGTGCCGGCCTTCAAGGCCAGCGCCTCGCTGGTGCGCCGCGAGATGCACAGCAGGTGCGTGCCGGGGGCGAGCAGTCGTTCCGCCATCGCCGCGCCCAGGCCGCGCGATGCGCCGGTGACGATGTAAAGCGATCGAATCATCCCAACGCTCCAATCCAGCAGGGGAGCCGCATTGTCGCGCCTTTGCAATGGCATTGACGCGCGGATGCGTGGCATGCCACACTGCGCGCCCGAAGTCCCCAGCCGCCCCGGCTGGGTCCGCCCCACAGTCACAAGGAGACCACGCGATGAGAACCACTGACATTGCCCTCCTGCTGTCCGCGGATCGCATTTCCCGCCTGCGCTGATCGAACCCACTTCCCTCTTCGGGTCCTGATCTTCCCCGCCGGCGCCCCTGCCGCCGCGGCACAGCTTTCATTCCTTCGTTGCCCCCGCACGGCCTTTGCCGCATGGGGCTCCTGGCTCGGCGCGTGCGCCGGCTGCGATGATGAAAGACACGACCCACCATGATCGAGATCGATGTCGAGCGCCTGCGCTCGATGGGGCTCACGCCCGCGATGGCCGCCGAGGCCGTCTCCTTTTCCACCTCCCTTCCTGAAACCTTCCCCCCCGATGCACGCCTGATGCGCCTGACCGAAGTGCACCGCGAGACCGTCGAGCTGCACGACGGCGAGCACTCGCACGGTGCGCGCGTGCTGCCGCGCCTGATGCGCGCGCTCGACGACGACGACACTGGCCTCGCCGTCGGCGACTGGATCCTCGGCGCAGCCGACGCCCACGGCCAGCTGTGGGTGCACGAGTGCGTGCCGCCGCTCAGCCACATCGCGCGGCGCGATGCCGACGGGCGCCGCCATCCGGTCGTCAGCAACGTCGACACTGCCTTCCTGGTGATGGGGCTGGACGACGACTTCAACCCGCGCCGCCTGGAGCGCTACCTGATCCTCGTGCAGGGCAGCGGCGTGCAGCCGGTGGTCGTGCTGACGAAGGCCGATGCGGTCTCGGCCCAGGCCCTCGATGACGCCCGCGCGCAGCTGCGCGGCCGGCTGCCGGCCAACGTCGAACTGCTGGCCCTCAACGGCCGCAGCGCCGAGGCCGCGCGAGCGCTGCAGCCGTGGCTGTCAGCCGGCCAGACGGTCGTGCTGATGGGCTCGTCGGGTGCCGGCAAGTCCACGCTCACCAACACGCTGGCGGGTGCGAACCTGCAGGACACCGGCGCGGTGCGCGAGCACGACAGCCGCGGCAAGCACACCACCACCTCGCGATCGCTGCACCGCCTGCCCGGCGGCGCCTGCGTGATCGACACGCCGGGGCTGCGCACGCTGCGGCCCGACACCGACGAGGCGCGGCTCGCGCTCAGCTTCGACGACATCGCGACGCTCTCGCTGCAGTGCCGCTTCCGCGACTGCCGGCATGAAGACGAGCCCGGCTGCGCGGTGCGTGAAGGCGTCGGCGCCGACCGCGTGCGCAACTACCACAAGCTGCTACGCGAGGTGCGGCGCGACACCCTGACCGTGCTCGAGCGGCACCAGCAGCTGTCGCAGTGGAAGGCGCGCGGCCGCCTGGCACGCGAGCGCATGAAGCTCAAGCGCGGCGAGGATTGAAGGGCTGCGCGGCGCTGCCCGGGGCGTCGCGCTTGGTCGACTTGTGGCGGTACATGCGCGCGTCGGCATGGATCAGCAGCTGGCTGCTGGACGTGATCTCCGAGCCGAACGCGATGCCGAAGCTGATGCCGCAGCCCTCGAAGCCGGCGGCGTGCAGCCGCTCCTCGAAGCGCCGCATGTCGCGCCGTGTCTCGTCTTCGTGGCGCATGTCGCCGAGCACCGCGAACTCGTCGCCGCCGAGCCGGAACACCGTCATCTCTCGGTCGTGCAGCGTCTGCAGCTGGCGCGAGAACTCGCACAGCAGCGCGTCACCGTGCGCATGGCCGCGCTCGTCGTTGATGCGCTTCAGGCCGTCGAGGTCGATCATCACCAGCATCAGCCCGGCCGACGAGTCGGCGGCGGTCAGCCTCGACAGCGTGCGGTCGAACGCATGGCGGTTGCCGATGCCGGTCAGCGAATCGGTGCTGGCCTGGTCGAGCGCGCGGTGCAGCTGCACCATGTAGCCGTCCTTCTCGAGCGCGAGCAGCCGGATCTTGTCGGCCAGCGCGAAGGCCAGCAGGATCGCGTCGGCCGTGCTGCCCAGCAGCGCGATCAGCTCCGGGTTGCGCACCATGTCCTGGCTCAGGCCGAGGTTGGCCGGCAGGATCACCAGCGCCGGCAGCAGCAGCGCGAGGAAGGCCGCGAGGAAGTAGCGCGCCGGCAGGTAGCCCGCCCACAGCCGCACGAGCCCGGCGATGAGCGCGAGCGTCAGCGAGATCGAGATCACGATCGTCGCCAGCGTGTGCGCCCACGACATCGCGATGAAGCAGGCCGGCAGCAGCACCAGCGCCAGCACCAGGTTCGCATAGCCCGCCCAGGCCAGCCTCGGGTTGGCCTCGCGCAGCTGCAGGAACTCGATGTAGAAGAGGGTGTTGAACACCACCATCAGGAAGAACGGCAGGTAGTGCCACTGCAGCCCGTGCCAGCCCAGCCACTGCGCCGGGATGTGGAAGGTCAACCCCCAGCCGGCGGTGGCCGCCAGCAGGTACAGCGCGTAGTACAGCAGCGCCTTGTCGCGCGTGCCGAGGAACATGAAGAGGTTGTAGAGCGCGAGCGTCAGCAACGCGCCGAGCGCGAACAGCGCCAGTACGTTCTCCGAGATCACGGTGCGGCGGTACTCGGCCTTGGTCTGGATGTCGATGCCGGGCAGCCGCGCGAAGTAGCGGCTGTCGATGCGCAGCAGCACGTGCGCCGAGCTGCCGCGCGGCAGCGTGATGTCGCTGCCGTAGTGCAGCATGTAGGGCGTGTCGGCGTGGTAGCCGGTCACGAAGGTCTGCGGCGGCTGGCCGCCGACGTAGATCCAGCCGCCGATGTGCTCCATCAGGCTCGCATGCGGGTCGATCACCCACTGCGTCGCGGGTGAGTCGTTGCGCACCGTGGCATGGAACCAGTAGCGCCCGCCGAGCAGCGAGACATGCGCCACCGGCGTCTTGCGTGCCAGCCAGTCGGCCAGCCGGTCGACATCGGGCGGCTCCTCGTTGGCCTCGGCGAGGTAGAACTGCCCGCCGCGCGTGAGCTCCAGTGGCTCGGTTGGCGACAACGTCGATTGCGCGAACGCCGGCCCCGCCGTCAGCCACAACAGCAGGCCGGCGATCCAGGCCACGAACGTCGGGAATTTCATGAGGTCGTCGACTGTAACAACAGGAATCAGCCGCAGCCTGAAGGCTTCTTAAACGTCGCGCTCGCCGACGATCAGCGCCGGGTGACCGCAGATGGCGCGCGCCGTCTGCATGCCGGCCATCGTCGCCGCCTCGACGCAACCGGCGTTCAGCCCGGTGCGGATCCAGTCGCCGGTGACGAACAGGTTCGAGAACCCGGTGCCGTCGGTCGCGAGCCGGTGCTGGCTGCTGCCGACCACCGACAGCACGTAGCGCTCCGACGGGTCGACGTTGGCGCGCCAGTACTGGCTGTCGAATCGCGCCGGTCCGCGGGCATCGCTCGGGTCGACCAGCAGCGGCCAGCGGAAGCCTTCCGCCGTCACGGCCTTCGGCCACAGCGTGCCGATGCGCCGCTGCAGCTGCTCGATCGCGCCTTGCCTGACCTGCTCGGCCATGCGCTTCGGGAACGCATGGTCGCTGTACGGCGGGTAGCTTGAGATCGGCAACGCACTGCAGAAGTACGAGACGTTCTTCGGCGCGATCGCCGGCGGCCAGGCTTCGCGGCACAGCAGCTGGTCCATCGGCGCCCAGGTGTCGAAGGGCTCGCTGAACGAACTGAGCACCGGCTGCTGGCCGTCGGGGCCGGTCAGCGTCCAGCCGAGCTCGCGCAGGTCCTGGTTGAGCCACACCTGGTAGGCCTGGGTCGCGACCGCCTTCACGTGCTCGCACGAGGCGGCCAGCGCCGGGCTGCGCGCGACGAGCTGCGGGCACAACTGCGCGACCGAGGCGGCCGAGATGCCGAAGATCACCTGGTCGAAATCCTCGCCGAGCTTCAGCGTGCGCGTCGGCAGCGCTTGCTTGAACGCGTCGGCATACACCTCGGGCCAGTCGCTCCAGTTCGATTCGAGGTTGATGCCGTGGCGGCGCATCAGCGCGGCCTGCGCGGCGTCGAGCTGCTCGAAGCGCGGCGCGCTCGGCCAGCAGGCGAGGCCGTTCACGTCGACCAGCGGGTCGTAGCCCCGGGCCGGGTCGGCGAGCGCCGCCTGGTGCGTCATGCGGATCTCGGCGACCTGCTTCCCGGCCGCATCGGGCACCAGCTCGTCGACCTTGTGGAAGAACTCGAACTTGACGCCGCGTTCCTTCAGCAGCTGGTAGAACGGCGTGAACACCACGTCGCCCATGCCGGCCTGCATCTTCCACATGATCGCGCCGTGGTAGTCGAAGGCCACGCGCAGCATGCCGCGCAGCATCGTGCCGGCCTCGATGTCCGGCTTGTCGAAATTGCCGTCTTCGTACGCGAACACCAGGTCGTAGAAGCCGACCACCGGTGCCGAGCGCACCGTCACCTGCGGGTTCGCGCCGTGGCGCGTCAGCCAGGCCTGGAAGTCCTCGCCGTTGATCACGTCGAAGCCCTTCGTCAGCACCTCGTCCTCGATCATGCCGATGATGCTGGTCAGGCCCAGGTCGGCGCAGATGTAGAGGCGGCGCAGGTCGTCGGCGACGCTGCTGCCGGCCAGCAGGCCGTTGAAGCGCGCATGCAGCCAGGTGCGCACGCATTTCAGTGCGCTCKACTGCAGCAGGTGGTGCTCGGGGTCGTGGTCGCGCAGCGCGGCCGGCAGCTCGGCACTGAAGCGCTGCAGCGCGGCGAACGCGACGCCGACATCGCTGCACAGCGACAGCACGTCGTCCTCGACGTGCGCGGCGAGCCGGTGCAGCCAGCTGCCGGCATGGGTCTCGGCGGGGATCGCCCGGTGCGCCGGGCTCAACTCGCCATGCGCATCGGCCTCTTTCAACTCCCCCAGCCACTGCTTGATCCACCCATAGCCGACCTGCACGATCTGCCACAGGTCCAGCGTCTCGTTGCCCTGGCCGGGCTCGCCGGGCATCGCCGGGGTCTCGATCGGCCACAGCTTCCAGTCACCTTTCACCTGCTCGGTCAGCGTGATGAACTGCTGCGGCTTGAAGGCATCGCGCCAGGTGCGCAGCAGTGCGCCTTCGGGGCGCTCGAGCAGTTCGTAGGCGCGCTGGATGGTCTTGAAGGCGTTGGCGTAGAAGCCGAACCAGATGTGCAGCCCGTGTTCCTCGATGCGCTGGCCGAGCGCGGCATTGCGCCCGCTCGCGCCCTTGCCGCCGAGCCGCCAGCCCATCTGGTACACGGTGATGTCGTGCGCATTGCGCCAGCCGGGCTGGTCGGTGAGGTAGAAGGCCGCCGTCATCGCCGCGACGCCGCCGCCGAGGATCGCGATCTTCTTCGGCGCGATGCGCGAGTTGTCGTACAGCTCCTCGCCGGCCGGCACCTCGAAGTCCATGTCGATGTGGAAGGGCAGGATCGCCGGCTGCGCGCCGAGCTGCAGGCCGAGCGTGCGGTCCAGCGGGAAGCTCGCGAACGGGTGCAGCGTGCATTGGTAGTCGTCGCCGAGCAGCTGTACCTGGCGCACCGCCTTCACGGTGGCGGGCGCGGCGATCAACGCCTGGTACACCGCCTTGAGGCCTGCTGCATCGGGCAGCTGCTTCAGGAAGATCTGCGCGACGTTCGGGCTGCGCAGCATCTGCGCGATCTGCGCCCAGCCGGCGCGGTCGAGCGACAGGAAGCCGGGCAGGTTGGCCGCCAGCAGCTCGATCGCCTGCTCGATCAGCTCGGGCAGGCCGCCGAGCTCGTGGCGCGTGCCGTGGCCGGTCGTCGCCTCGACCTCGAGCAGCGGGTGCAGTTGCAGCACCGACTCCGGGCTGAACGGCTGGAAGCCCTTGGCCGCCAGCGTGAAACGGGTGGCCGGCGCGCCGTCGGCCGGCATCGTGTACTCGCACTGGTACTTCGGGTAGCCGAACAGTTCGCGCCCGTTGATCAGCGCCATGCAGTCGTCGACCCAGATGTGGCAGGGGTAGAAGAAGACGCGGCTCACGCCGGCCTGGCCGGCGAGCACCTGGCCGACCATCACCCAGGTGACGATGTCGGTCTCCTCGCCCCAGCCCTTGGCGGCGTCCGAAGGCCAGGCCGACTGCGCATGCTGCACCTTGGTGAAGGTCAGCATCACGAACGGCGACAGCACCTTGAAGCTCATCGTGCCGCCGGCCACCGCGGTCAGCGTCTCGTCGACGGTGGCCTGCAGGCGCGCCAGCTCGCCGTGCACGAAGAAGCCATACATCCGCGAGCGGTTCAGCCGAAGCGGCGGGTGCATCAGCGGCGAACCGCCGGGGTAGATGAAATCAGGGCGGTTCGGTGCTGCTTCGGTCATGGGGCCGAAGTATTACCGCTATGTCGGATAAGTCACGCTTTGTCACCCGTTCCAGGGGTGGCAGGATTTCACGGGCTGCGGCACATCGCCATCGCGAATCGCGATGGACGACGCTCGATCAGCGATCGTCGAACTGCATGCTGGCGAGCGTGGAGGGCCAGCCGGTGGCCGGTGCGCCGCCGCCACGGAAGCGCCGCCCGACGGCCACCGGTTGCGGCAAGCCGGGCAGCGAGAAGGGCACGAACCCGCGGCGTTGCGCCGCGCGGCGCTGGACCCACCACAGGCCCGCGAGGGCCAGCGCGGCGAGCAGGGCCACCGCGATCAACATCCAGGACATCATCGACATTCCAATGCAACAACCGCGGATTGTCGCAGGCGGGTGTCAATCGCCGGTAAGGCGTTGTCGCTGGGCGAGCGCCGGGAACAGCCTCATCCACAACCCGGCGACGACCAGCGTGCCCACGCCGCCCAGCAACACCGAGCCGACCGGCCCGAGCAGTGCCGCGGTGGCGCCCGATTCGAACTCGCCGAGCTGGTTCGATGCGCCGATGAAGATCGAGTTGACCGCGCTGACGCGGCCGCGCATCTCGTTCGGCGTCTCGAGCTGTACCAGCGTCTGCCGGATCACGACGCTGACCATGTCGGCCGCACCGCTGACCCACAGCGCGATCAGCGAGACGACGAACACCTTCGACACCGCGAACACCAGCGTCGAGAGCCCGAACACCGCGACCGCGGCGAACATCAGGTGCCCGACGCGGCGCTGCAGCGGCCAGCGCGTCAGCGCGACCGACATCGCGAGCGCCCCCACGGCCGGTGCGCCGCGCAGCAGCCCGAGGCCCCACGGGCCGGTGTGCAGCACGTCGCGCGCGAAGATCGGCAGCAGCGCGGTGGCGCCGCCCAGCAGCACCGCGAACAGGTCGAGCGAGATGGCACCCAGCACCACCGGCCGGTTCCAGATGAAGCCGACGCCGGCCAGCACGGTGCGCAGCGTCACCGGCTCCTTCGGCGGCGGCACGTGCGGATGGCCGATGCGCAGGAACAGCACCGCGGCGACCGCGAACAGCGCGCCGCAGACGGCGTAGACGACGTCGGCACCGGCGACGTAGATGAAGCCGCCGAGCGCCGGCCCGCCGATGATGGCGGCCTGCATGCCGCCCGAGCTGAAGGCCATCGCGCGCGGCAGGGTGTCGGCCGGCACCAGCAGCGGCACCATCGCCTGCTGGGCCGGCATCTGGAAGGCCTTCGCGCAGCCGATCGCGATCGACAGCACCAGCAGCAGCTCGCGGCTCGCCCAGTGGCCGTGCGTGGCAGTGGCCAGCACGCCGGCGATCGCCAGCTGCACCGCCATCGACAGCGCGAGGATGCGGCTGCGGTCGTGCCGGTCGGCGACGTGGCCGGCCACCAGCGTCAGCAGCAACGCCGGCAGGAACTGCAGCAGCCCGACCAGGCCCAGGTCCCAGGCGCTGCCGGTGAGCTCGTACATCTCCCAGCCGACGGCCACCATCAGCATCTGGTTGGCCATGGTGGCCGCGACGCGCGCATACCAGAAGCGCATGAAGGCGGGCAGGGAGAACAGCGACAGCGGAACGGCGGGGAGTGTGGACACGAAGCGTGGGAAGGAAGAAGAGAGTGGTCAGGGGCAGTTGCAGCCCTTGTCGAAGACGATGCGCCAGACGCCCGGCGAGACCCGGCGCCACACCGAGGTGAAGCTCGCGACCGGCTTGCCGTCGGGGTCGAACACCGGGCCGGTGCTCAGCGCGAGCTCGCCGGAATCGAGCACCTCGACCTTGTCGGGGCGCCACGAGAACGGGGCCTTGTCGCCCTCGTAGAAGCGCTTCCACCACGCGGCGACGGCGGCCTTGCCGCGCAGCGGCGTGGGGCCGGAGAAGAACACGGTGTCGTCGGCGAGGAAGGCGGTGAAGGCCGCGTGGTCGCGGTCGGCCATCGTCTTCGCGAATGCGCGCTCGGTGTCGGCGACCTGCTGCTCCAGCGTGGCGCGCGGCACGACGGGTGCCGCACAGGCCGACAGCCACAGCGCCGATGCGATCGCCAGCGACAGGCGGCGGCGGGAGYGGGCGGGGGACGGCATGGAGGGGTGGGGCGTGAAGGGAGCGATGTTACGACCGCCGCGGCAGCGCCTGGGCGTCGAAGGCCTCGCCGGTGGCGAAGAAGCGGCCGCCGGCGATGTAGTGCACCGTGCTGCCGGCCGCGGCGTCGAGCCAGTGGCCGTCGGCGAACAGGCGCGGGTCGGCCCAGGCGGCGATCACCTCGCCGAGGAACAGGTCGTACTGGTTCTGCAGGTGGGGCTCGGGCAGCAGCCGGCATTCGAGCCAGGCGGCGCAGCCTTCGAGCAGCGGGGCCTCGATGCGGCTCGCCGCGAAGGCGGTCAGGCCGAACGCGGCGAACTTGTCCTGGCCCGCCGGCAGCTCGCGGGCCGAGATGCCGCCGACCGCCAGCGTCGCCTCGGCTTGCGCCCGCGTCGGCACGTTCAGCGCGAACGTGCCGGAGCCCTCGACCAGCTGCCGCGTGACGGTGCTCTTGTCGAGCACGACGGCGACCTTCGGCGGGCTGAAATCCAGCGGCATCGACCAGGCGGCCGCCATGATGTTGCGCTGGCCGCCGTGTGCGGCGCTCACGAGCACGGTGGGCCCGTGGTTCAGCAGGCGGTACGACTTGGCGAGCTCGACGGCGGTGTGCATCGTGGGAGCAAGAGCAGGGGTCAGAACGGGGCGGGGCTGTGGAAGCGCATCGGCCGCCCGTCGACCGGGTGCGGCAGCGCCAGCGATTGTGCGTGCAGCAGCAATCGCGGTGCCTTCGCAAGGGCTTCGGGCGGGGCGTAGAGCGCATCGCCGGCGATCGGGTGGCCGAGCGCCAGCAGGTGCACGCGCAGCTGGTGCGAGCGGCCGGTGACGGGCTCCAGCAGCACCCGCGTCGTGCCGCGTGCAGCATCGCGCTCGAGCACGGTGTAGCGGGTCAGCGCGGGCTTGCCATCGGCGAAGTCGACCTTCTGCTTCGGCCGGTTCGGCCAGTCGGTGAGCAGCGGCAGGTCGATCTCGCCGTGCTCGGTGCCGACCAGGCCATCGACCACCGCGATGTATTCCTTGTGCACCTCGCGCTGCGCGAAGGCATGGCTGAGCCGGCGCTGCATCTCCTTGCCGCGGGCGAACAGCATCAGCCCGGAGGTCGACATGTCGAGGCGGTGCACCACCAGCGCGTCGGCCACCGCGGCCTGCACGCGCGCGGCCTGGTTGTCGAGCCCGGCCTCGCCGCGGCCGGGCACGGCCAGCAGGCCGCTCGGCTTGTCGACCACCAGCATCGAATCGTCGAGGTACAGGAAAGCGGGGCTCATCGGTGCAACACTGGCGGGCATGAACGAACAGGCATTGGCCCGCGCACGGGCATTGATCTCACGCGGCGGCCGCCGCATTCTCGGCCTGGTCGGCCCACCGGGCGTCGGCAAGTCGACCGTCGCGCAGCAACTGGTCGATGCGCTGGACGGCGCCGCGGTGCTGCTGCCGATGGATGGCTTCCACCTGGCGAACGTCGAGCTGGCCCGGCTCGGCCGCGCCGGCCGCAAGGGGGCGCCGGACACCTTCGATGCCGGCGGCTATGTGGCCCTGCTGCAGCGGGTGCGCGGCCAGCAGGCCGCAGGCGGCATCGTCTACGCGCCGGAATTCCGCCGCGAGATCGAGGAGCCGATCGCTTCGGCGATCCCGATCCCGCCCGAGACTCCGCTGGTGATCACCGAAGGCAACTACCTGCTGCTGGAGTGCGACGGCTGGGCCGGCGTGAAGCCGTTGCTCGACGAGGCCTGGTATGTCGACGTCGATGACGCGCTGCGCCGGCGCCGGCTCGTCGAGCGCCACATGCGATTCGGCCGCAGCGAGCCCGAAGCCCGCGCCTGGGAGGCCGGCACCGACCAGCCGAATGCCGAGCTGATCGCTGCGACCGCGCCGCGCGCCGACTGGCGCTGCGCGGTCTGAGCCGGACGGCTGGCCGGTCGCCTTACTTGCGGCCGTAGGTGATCTTCTTCGCGCCGCTCTCGCAGCTGCCGACCACCTTGGCGTCGCCCACCTTGTCGGCGTCGACGATCTCCAGCACGTAGCCGGTGACCTGCTTGGCGTCGAGCTTGGCGGCGATCTCGGTCTTCAGTTCGTCGCAGGACTTGCCGGCGGCGAAGGCGGGGCCGGCGGCCAGGGTCAGGGCGGCCAGGGCCAGGGTGAAGGTGGCTTTCATCGGGGTTCTCCGTGGGGTTGTCTTTGAATGATTTCGGACGGTGGTCCGGCGCGCATGGTGCCACGCCGCGCGCGGCCCTGCGTTTCAGGGACAGCTGCGCAATTCGCGGCCGCTCCACTTCAGCGCCGGATSGGGGCGCTCCAGCTGGTCGGTGAGCACGCCGCTGAGCCGCCCGCTGTTGCCGAACGCGAAATTGCCGCCGTAGTTCACGTCGGCGATCAGCCAGCGGCCGTCGACGCGGTTCAGCACCACGGTGTCGGTCCAGCCGGTCGCGTCGAGCTTGCCGCCGGCGTCGAAGAACATGCGCACCGGCACCCAGGCGATGTCGCGGGCCAGCCGTGCCGGCTGGGCCTTCACGCGGCTCGGGCCCTCGAACAGGCTGGAGTAGAGATCGCCCTCGACGAACGGCGGCTTGTCGCCCGGCTGCGTCGCGAGGAAGGCCTCGTCGTAGCGGTGCGCCGTCTGCAGCAGGCACTGCAGGCGCGGTGTCAGCAGGCCGGCGATCAGCTTCAGGGCGGGCCCGTCGGGCGCGCCGCCGTTCGGCAGCTGGGCGATGCGCAACTCGTAGAAGGCCTGCACGGCGGTCTGCGGGCTCGCGGTGGCGTCGGCAGCGCTGGCGTCGTGCGAGGGGACCTGGGCGGCCAGTGTCAGGGCGAGGGTCAGCAGGGCGGAGCGGTGCATCCGCGGATTGTCCCCGGCCGGTGGGGAGCGCAGCGCGTCAGCAATTCACGCCGCGCGCCGGTTCATCGTGTCAGCGTGTTGCCGTCGGCCGCACCCGCCAGATCACGTTGCCGACGTCGTCGGCCACCAGCAGCGCACCTTGCCTGTCGAGCGCGACGCCAACCGGGCGACCCTGCGCATTGCCTTCGGGCGACAGGAAGCCGGTCAGCACGTCGATCGGCGGCCCGGCTGGCCGGCCCTGCGCGAACGGCACGAAGATCACCTTGTAGCCGCTGTGCGGCTTGCGGTTCCACGAGCCGTGCTGGCCGATGAACATGCCGTCGGCGAAGGCGGGCGGCAGCGCATTGCCGCGGGCGGCCGCAAGGCCGAGCGAGGCGGTGTGCGGGCCGAGCGCGTAGTCGGGCGCGATCGCGCGCGCCACCATGTCGGGCTGCGGCGGCTTCACCCGCTCGTCGACGTGCGCGCCGTAGTAGCTGAACGGCCAGCCGTAGAAGGCGCCGTCCTTCACCGAGGTGAGGTAGTCGGGCACCAGGTCGCTGCCGATCTCGTCACGCTCGTTGACGACGGTCCACAGTGCGCCGGTCTGCGGTTCGAAGGCGAGCCCGTTCGGGTTGCGCAGGCCGGAGGCGAACACGCGGTGCGCGCCGGTCTTCGCGTCGACCTCCCAGATCGCTGCGCGGCCCTCCTCGGCGGCGAGGCCGTTCTCGCCGACGTTGCTGTTGGAGCCGACCGTCACGTAGAGCTTGCTGCCGTCGGCGCTCGCGATCAGGTTCTTGGTCCAGTGGTGGTTGAGCGTGCCGGCGGGCAGGTCGACCACCTTGGTGCCGCTGCCTTGCAGGGTGGTCGCGCCGGGCGAGTAGTCGAAGCGGACGACGGCATCGGTGTTGGCCACGTACAAGCTGTTGCCGACCAGCACCATGCCGAACGGCGACTGCAGGTTCGAGAGCAGCACGCTGCGCGTCTCGGCGATGCCATCACCATCGGCATCGCGCAGCAGCGTGATGCGGTTCGCGCTGGGCACGCCGGCACCGGCCTTCTTCATCGTCATCTTCATGAACCAGCCGCGGATGCCCTTGCCGTCGTCGGGCTTCGGGGGCGCGTTGGTTTCGGCGACTAGCACGTCGCCGTTGGGCAGCACGCTGAGCCAGCGCGGGTGCTCGAGGCCGCTCGCGAAGGCCTGCACCTCGGTGCCCGGGGCCGCGGTCGGCTTGACGCCGCTCGGCCAGCCGGTGGCGGGCGCGATGTTGACCAGCGGGATCAGGCTCTTGTCTGGCGGCGGCAGCTTCGGGTTCGGGCCGGTGCCGTCGGCGACCTGCAGCGTGGCGGGGCCGCCGCACGCGGCCAGCGCGAGGGCGATGGATGTGGCGAGAGTGAGCGGGCGGCGAGTCATGGAGCCACTGTCCGGGCGCGCGCGGAAGGCGGATGTAGGCGGGCGGGCCGACTTGCTGTCAGACAGCGCCTCGATGCAGGGCCTGTGGGCATCGTCCGACAGGCATCGCCGCCTCCGACTGACGGCGGCCGCACGCTGCTGCGCCTAAGGTTGAGCCGTCTCAGGACAAGGCTGCGACGGCGACGGTGCCGCCGCAAATCGCTCAACCAGATCAGCTCAACCAGAGCGCCCTCGGGCGCATGACAGGAGAGAACCATGAACAAGCACACTCTGACGACGACGGCCGCTGCAGTCCTGCTCGCGGGCGTGGCCCTCACCGGTTGCGGCAAGCGTGACGCAGCGGAATCGACCGCGGCGAACACGAACGACAGCGTGATCGCGCAGGCCGAGCAGAAGGGCCGCGACATGCAGGCCGATGCGTCGCGCGGCATGGACCAGGCCAAGCAGGCCGGCCGTGACCTGGCGCAGGACGCCAAGTCGGCCACCGACAAGGCCGGCGACAAGGTTGCCGATGCGGTGATCACGACGAGCGTGAACGCCGAGCTGGCGAAGGACTCGAGCCTGAGCGCGCTGAAGATCAACGTCGACACCGCCAACGGGCGCGTCGCGCTGCGTGGCACGGCGCCGAGCGAGGCGGCGCGTGAGCGCGCGACTCAGCTGGCGTCGAACGTGAAGGGGGTCGTCAGCGTCGACAACCAATTGAGCGTGGAGCCGGCGAAGGGCTGAGGCCGCGGCTTCAAACTTCAGTCTTGATCATCGCGGGGCGGGGTGTTCGTTGTTGCTCCGTCCCGCGAAGGATCGATGTGTCCCTCGCTGGCCAACACGCCCTGGACCATTTCCTCCAGGGTCGCAGTCTGCTGACGCACAGGCAGCGTGAACGCAGGGCGGGTCTCGACCTTTCCATCATCGTTCTTGCGAAGAAAAGACGGGCTGGATCTGGTCTTGCCAGCAGCGGGCTTGGAGGCGGTTGACTGATCCGCTTCCTTCGTCAATCCGGGGTGCGATTCAGCGAGCCTTCGAGGCTCGAATGAGGGATTCAGGGATTTGCGGTTTGGCTGTCTCGACAGCTGTTGCACCCGTCGCAGTGCAGTGAGTTCCTCGGGTGATCTCGGCGGGATCAACGTGGCGTCCGCTCGCGGACCGCATAGCTCGATCGCCAGCCGCAGCAGTGCATCGGTGGATTGGCGCGGATCGCTTGGGGGCTGAGACGCCACACGTCGGCGGCCGGGGGCGACTATCTCTCTGAGGTCGCTCATCGGCCTGCGGGAGGGAATCTGCCCTTGGATCTGTCTCGTCGAGTTCTGTCGAATCGGATGTGGATCGGCTGCCTGTTTGTCTCGGCGAAGAGGTGGGCTGGAGCGGTGCTTGTTTTTCCAGTCGTCTCTTTTCTGACGCTCTCGCCTGGCGGCGCGGATCGATTGGGCGAGACGGACGTTGCGAAATCTTGATGCTGCGCGGGAAGGCGAGCCCGGATTTCGTTCCGGTGAGCTCGGCACGGACATGCGTTGCGTGGCGGGCGGCTTGGCATGGGAGGGTGGCGTCAAGGGCGGCAAGGGATCTCTTGTGGACGCTGAGGCGCTGTGACTGCGCAAATGTTCGCTRCCCGGTGATCCGCTGCCCTCCTCGGTTTTTCTCTCTCTGCACCTGCGCGGAAGGGCCCGCTTGTTGTCCCTCGTCAACCCGAGATGCTCAAGCGTGCGGGTGGCGTGTGCTCGAACAGCGCCGATGGGCTCGGTGGACGGAAACTCCTCGCCAGATTCGCGGGCCGGCGATGCACCTTGGCTGAGGCAGCGTTTGACCTTGTTCGTTGGATGCATCCTCGGACTCCTCGTTGGAATGGGAATGACGTGGATGAGTGAGACGCGATCGACCGGGAGTTCCAGCGCTTGATGGGATTCGCTCCCGGCTGCCTCGTCACTGATTCGTGGAGCTGGTACCTGACATCGGGTCCGACGGCAGCGTCGAGGGTYGATCCTGTTGCGCGTTCAATTGGAATTTCAACGCCGAGATCTCGGCCAGTGCGATCTCGAGTTGCTGCTTCAATTTCTTCTTGTCGCCCTTCAACCGCAGAATCTTGTCTTCAGGTCGTTCGGGACGCGGTGGCAACACCGTGTCGACGTGCTCCGTACCGCTGCAGGTATTGGTCTCCCTGTTGATGCGTTCGAGGAAGGGGAGGTTGACCAGCCTGGGCACTGCGTGCTTTCTTTCGGGAAGCGATGTACGTCGTGTCAATTCCTGCGCCCTGGGTGACTGGCTGCTCGTCCTGGCGCGATTCTGTCCTCGAGGGCTGCTGCTGGCGGTCCGGCTGAGAAGCCGCTTGATGGGAGAAGCCTTGCGAGGGGACTCTTCCGGCGTCCGCGATTCAGGGGACTTCGGCTCGTCCCTGCGGTGCCTGGATTGATTGGGACTTGTCTGGAGGCGAGGGCGATGCGTCGCGCGCCCCCCGCTCTCCTCATTTTTTTTGAACCGAACCTTGGGGCCCTTCTTGCCGAGTTCTGTCGATTCAGGGCGAGGGCGAGGGCTGGGGCGCAGGGAGCCGGTCTTGGTGGCCGTTGGCTTGGCGGTACCCGTGATGGTGACCTCAGGCCTTTTGGTGGGTGGAAGTGTCTTGCCGATTATCGAAGATGCGTCGAATCGGTTTCGCTTGAACTGTTCGGCGATGGACGGCCCGCGCTGCCTGGCCTCGGAACTGCATCTTGCCGCCTGGTGGTGGATCGCACGAGGGGACTTCTCTTTGGGTGTCACAGCAACTCCATGGAGCAACATGCTCGGTCAGAAACAACGAGCACTGAGTCACCACGCTGTCGCAGCGGTTCCATCTGGAAGCTGAAAAGCAAAAGGGCCACCGCAGGGTGGCCCTTGTAGCTACCGAACATCGCTCGGAGACGAACGAGACGGGGGTCTTGGCGCCGGGTACGGGTTCCGGATTCCGCCCAGTGGTGCGGTCGGTTTGTCGCCTTGATGGGATGGAATTGTGCCGTGCTCCGCGCGCGCCCATCGTTCGAAAAGGGTAAGGAAAGCAACGCTTGTCAGTCGATGGCAGCAGCGAGCGGATAAGCTCCCGCCCTCGGCGCCACCATGCCACCCTGTTTCGCGTTCCCGCCCCACCCGTGGAGATCCCTCGCGTGTTCCGCTACTTCGAGAACCTGCTGCACCCTTACCCCGATACCGTGCCCGTGCCGCCGCCGCGCGGCTTCTTCGCCTTCGTCTGGGCGTGCACGCTGGGCTCGCGCCGCTTCGTGCTCGGCATGATGCTGTTGACCGCCGCCTTCGGCGTGTTCGAGGCGATGCTGTTCAGCATGATGAGCCGTGTCGTCGACTGGCTCAGCACGACGAAGCCCGCCGAGCTGTGGCCCACGCACAGCCTCACGCTGCTGCTGCTGGCCGCGATCCTGCTCGCCAGCCCGATCGCCGCGGCCTTCCAGACGCTCTTCAAGCACCAGGCGCTGGCCGGCAATTTCCCGATGCGCCTGCGCTGGAACTTCCACCGGCTGATGCTCGCGCAGAGCATGAACTTCTACCAGGACGAGTTCGCCGGCCGCGTCGCCGCCAAGGTGATGCAGACCTCGCTCGCGGTGCGCGACACGGTGATGATCCTCACCGACGTGCTCGTCTTCGTCATCATCTACTTCACGACGATGGCCGCGGTGGTCGGCACCTTCGACGCGCGCCTGCTGCTGCCCTTCCTCGCCTGGCTGGGCCTGTACGTCGCGGCCCTGCGGTACTTCGTGCCGCGGCTGGGCAAGATCGGGCAGGCGCAGGCCGATGCGCGCTCGCTGATGACGGGCCGCATCACCGATGCCTATACCAACATCGCCACCGTCAAGCTGTTCTCGCACGCGCAACGCGAGGCCGGCTTCGCGCGCTCGGCGATGCAGGAGTTCATGCAGACCGCCTATGCGCAGATGCGGCTGGTGAGCGCCTTCGAGATCGTCAACCACAGCCTGAGCATCGGGCTGATCATGTCGACCACCGGCGCCACGCTGTGGCTGTGGGTGCAGGGCGAGCTCGGCATCGGCGCGGTCGCTGCCGCCACCGCGATGGCGCTGCGCCTGAACGGCATCTCGCACTGGATCATGTGGGAGATGGCGTCGCTGTTCGAGCACATCGGCACGGTGCACGACGGCATCAACACCTTGTCGCGCCCGCAGGCGGTGGTCGACCGGCCCGATGCGCGCACGCTGTCGGTGACGCGCGGCGAGATCCGCTTCGAGCAGGTGGGCTTCGCCTATGGCGGCAGCAAGCCGGTGATCGACGGGCTGTCGCTGCACATCCGCCCCGGCGAGAAGATCGGCCTGGTCGGGCGCTCGGGCGCCGGCAAGTCGACCATCGTGAACCTGCTGCTGCGCTTCTACGACGTCGAATCGGGCCGCGTGCTGATCGATGGCCAGGACATCGCCGGCGTGACGCAGGACAGCCTGCGCGCGCAGATCGGCATGGTGACGCAGGACACCTCGCTGCTGCACCGCTCGGTGCGCGACAACATCCTGTACGGCCGGCCCGATGCCGATGACCTGCAGATGGTGGCGGCCGCAAAGCGTGCCGAGGCGCACGAGTTCATCCAGGGGCTGACCGACCCGAAGGGGCGCCAGGCCTACGACGCGCATGTCGGCGAGCGCGGTGTGAAGCTCTCCGGCGGCCAGCGCCAGCGCATCGCGATCGCCCGCGTGATGCTGAAGGATGCGCCGGTGCTGCTGCTCGATGAAGCCACCAGCGCGCTCGACTCCGAGGTCGAGGCGGCGATCCAGGCCAGCCTGTACCGGCTGATGGAAGGCAAGACGGTGGTCGCGATCGCGCACCGGCTGTCGACGATCGCGGCGATGGACCGGTTGATCGTGCTCGACAAGGGGCGCATCGTCGAGGAGGGCGACCACCGCAGCCTGCTGGCGCAGGGCGGGCTGTATGCGCGCCTGTGGGCGCATCAGAGCGGGGGGTTCCTGGGGGAGGAGGCGGAGGACGTGCCGGAGACGATGTCTGCCTAGACAACGCTGCTAGAAGCCAATCTCCGAGAAGGCATCGGAAATCACGAGGGATCGCAGTTCCGCTGCGAGGTTCTCCTTCCCCGACTCGTCGAAATCCGGGGAATTGCAGACGTTGAGCTGTGCAGGCATCTGGCCGACCGCAAGGCTTTTCAGATAAGGGGCGACCTGCCCATCATCGCGAATTTCCAGGCCAACCCATGTCGTTTGCGGTGCTCGGCCATCCGCCGGCCTGGATTGCTTGAAGGGCTTGGGCGCCACCGCATAGCGGAGTTTCGCGTCGACGGCAACGGCCTGCAGCGCCGAACCTCCGCCATACCCGTTCAGGATGTCGGCGACGCGCTTGAACAAGTCCTGCTGACGCGCCACCTGTCGGTCGTGCTTTTGCTGGCGGCTCGTGAGAAGCCCGTGACGGACCAAGCCATCTTTCAGCGAGGCGCGGCACTGACTCATTCGCCGGCCGATGCTTGCCGGGGCGTTCAACGGAGTGTGGTGCAGGAGGCTGTAGCCCTGGACCCGTTGCCTGAGTCGGTTCATTGTGAGATCACCAGGTTGAAAGACTCCCTGAGTGGCCGGCATCTGCTCAATCGTTCCGCTTCTTCACCCGCACCGGCACCGTCGCATTGCAGACATTGATGTGCCGCGGGCTGTGCACGAACCAGTCCTCGCGCCGCACCCGCCGGGCGTCGAGCAGGGCACGCCAGGTCGCGGTGTCGGTGCGCATCACCTCGATCGCCGGCCGTTCGGCATCGGGCATGTCGGCCAGCAGCCGCACGCGGCGGATGCCGCCGCGCTGGTCGGGCTGCGCGTAGAAGCCCATCTCCGCGGTACCGCGCCGCAGCGAGGCCAGCTCCTGGATCCCCTGCAGCACCCGCCCGACCAGCGTGATGTTGAGGTCCAGCCCGCGCGGCGCCTGGCCGATCACCGCGTACAGCTCGCTGCCGTTGCTGCTGTCGACCGCCATGTCGCGGCCCGCGCCGACCATGCCGTAGCAGTGCGCCAGCCACGCCCGGCCGCCGCGCGGATCGGCCGCCACCGGCAGGCCGTCGACGAAGCCGGTCACCGGCGCCCAGCCGTCGATGTCGGGCAGGCGCGTCAGCGGCAGGCCCTTCAGCGGCACCGAGAACTCGGCCGGCAGCTGGCGTTGCGCGCTGCCCAGCGGCCGGGCCTTGTCGGCCGACTCGGCATCCGGGTCGCCCCATTGCGCGACGTAGTTGTCCTGCACGCGCACGACCGCGAGGCCATCGAAGAAGCCCTCGTGCGCCAGCGTGCGGATGTTCTCGACATGCCGCGGCGCGAAGCGCGGCGCGAGCTCGATGACGATCGGCCCGCTGCGCGGATCGGCGAGTTCCATCACGAGGGTGTCGGCAGCCACCAGCGGGCGCCAGTCGGCGGCTGCCGAGCGTTCGATCACCTCGGCGACGGTCGGTGGCGCGGCGCCGGCCCAGGGCGCCGCGATCAAGGCCAGTGCGGCGCAAAGCGCGCGCGGGAAGGAACGGGAAGGGGGCATGGGCCGGCTCCGTGAGGACAGGGAGCGGCCACGATATCAGCCCCTATCAATCACGAGATCAGCGGCGGCCGTCCCAGTCGCGCCGGTCGTGGTCGCGGTCGCGCCAGTCGCGGCCGGGGCCTGGGCCGTAGTACGGCGCCGGTTCGACCACTACGGTGCGCTGGCGGTAGCCGCGCGGTGGCACGACGATGCAGGCGCTCAGCAATTGCGTCGCGGCAACGATGCCGACCAGGCCCAGCATGCGGCGGTTCAGAAAGCGTTTCATCGTGGGTCTCCTGTAGGCCGTACAGCGGCCTCGCCATGACAACGGGTGCGGTCGCCCCGATGTTGACGCCCCCGCGTTGCTGCGAGGTAAAGGGCGGGTATCAGTCTGTTCGGCGTGGGGCCGAAGCGCCGCTATCCGACGTTGATGACCGGCGCCGCGCGCCGCTGCCGCTCGAGCATCCACAGCAGGTAGACCACGATCGCGATGTTCAGCAGCAGCGTCGCGACCCGCAGCGCGCTCACGCGCTGCAGCACCTCGTAGAGCTCCACCGGCACGTAGATGGCGCCGCCCGCCGCACCCAGCCAGGCCCCCCAGCGGTAGCCGCGCCACAGGCCATACGCTTCGGCCAGCCGCACGCTCGCATACAGCGCCGCCAGGCCGGCCAGCAGCCACAGCCGTGCATCGGTGAGCTGCGAACTCGCCTCGAGGAAGATGTGCGGGAAGTGCCGGTCCGGGTCGAGGTGCAGCCCGGCGACCAGCGCCTCGGCCAGGTGCCGCACGTCGCGGTGCAGCAGCGACAGCAGCCCGAAGCCGCCAGCCAGCACGGCCAGGCCCTTGATCGCCTCGAACAGCGCGACCAGCTGCATCGTGCGCGGCGGATGGGGGCGCGCTGTCACGATGTGCTCATGACGTCAGCGGCCGTGCGGCGGGTGCGTCGATTACGAGATCGCTGCGCGGTTGCGCCACGCACGGCAGGATGAATCCTTCGGCCTTCTCTTCGGCGCTCAGCCCCGGCCAGTCGATCGGGTATTCGATGCGGCCGCTGACGAGCTTGCAGATGCAGGCGCGGCAGGTGCCGTTGCGGCACGAGCTCGGCAGCCGCAGGCCGGCCAGTTGCGCCGATTTCACGAGGCCTTGCCTGGCAGGCGCCGCAAAGCGGAAACCGCCCGGTTCGACGACGGCTTCGAACGGCGCTGCTGCGAGCGGTGCCGCGCTGTCGCCGCTCATTCGGCGGCGGCCTCGTCCAGGAACCTCACCTTCACCTTGCGGCCCTTCAGCTTGCCGCTGTTCAGCCGCTGCAGCGCCTGCTTCGCGATCGCGCGATCGACGGCGACGTAGGTCGAGAACTCGCCGACCTGGATCCTGCCGACCTGCGCCGCGGTGAAGCCGGCCTCGCCGGTCAACGCGCCCAGCACGTCGCCGGGGCGGATCTTGTCCTTGCGCCCGCCGAGGATCTGCAGCGTGCGCATCGCCGCGGTCAGCGGCCCGCCGCCGCTCGGCGTGAGCTCGGCGAGCTTGTGCCATTGCGATTCGCGCCCCTGCACCTGCTCGATCTGCCCGACGCGGCCCATCTCGTCCATGCTCGCCAGGCTGAAGGCCCAGCCTTCCTCGTCGCCGCGGCCGGTGCGGCCGATGCGGTGCGTGTGCACCTCGGGGTCGGGCGTGATGTCGACGTTGATCACCGCCTCGAGCTGCGCGATGTCGAGGCCGCGTGCCGCCACGTCGGTGGCCACCAGCACCGGGCAGCTGCGGTTGGCGAACTGCACCAGCACCTGGTCGCGGTCGCGCTGCTCCAGGTCGCCGTGCAGCGCGAGCGCCTGCACGCCCTGCGCCTGCAGCACCTCGACCAGGTCGCGGCACTGCTGCTTGGTGTTGCAGAACGCGATCGTGCTGGCCGGGCGGAAGTGGTTCAGCAGCAGGCCGACGGCATGCAGCCGCTCGTCGTCGCGCACCTCGTAGAAGCGCTGGCGGATCTTCGCGGCCGCGTGCTGCTCGCCCAGCTTGACCTCGCGCGGCTCGCGCAGGAACTGCTGGCTCAGCTTGGCGATGCCGTCGGGGTAGGTGGCCGAGAACAGCAGCGTCTGGCGCTGCTTCGGGCAGCGCTTGGCCACCGCGACGATGTCGTCGAAGAAGCCCATGTCGAGCATGCGGTCGGCCTCGTCGAGCACCAGCGTGTTCAGCGCGGCGAGCGACAGCGTCTCGCGCTCCAGGTGGTCGAGGATGCGCCCCGGCGTGCCGACGACGATGTGCGCACCGTGCTCCAGGCTCGCGATCTGCGGGCGCATCGTCGCGCCGCCGCACAGCGTCAGCGTCTTCACGTTGTCCTCGGCGCGCGCGAGGCGCCGGATCTCCTGCGTGACCTGGTCGGCCAGCTCGCGCGTCGGGCACAGCACCAGCGCCTGCACGTCGAAGCGCTTCGCATCGAGCCGGGCCAGCAGCGCGAGCGCGAAGGCGGCGGTCTTGCCGCTGCCGGTCTTGGCCTGCGCGATCAGGTCGTGGCCGGCCAGCGCGATCGGCAGGCTGGCGGCCTGGATCGGCGTCATCGTCTCGTAGCCGAGGCGGGACAGGTTCTCGAGGGTCGCGGCGGAGAGCGGCAGCTGGCTGAATGCGGCTGAGGGCGAGGGCGGGGGCGCTTGGGTCATGCGCCCGATTATCGGTGCGCGCCTTCGAAGGGCGCTCAGCGGGCGGCGGCGCGGGCCAGCACGCGGCTCGCGGCCGAGGTCGCCGACAGCCGCTGCGTCAGGTACTCGGCCAGCCGCACGTGCTGGCTGAACACCACGTTGAAGCGCAGGTGCGGGTCGCCGGCGTTGTCGGCCATGAAGGTGGCGCCGCGCACCAGCAGGATGCCGTTGCGGTAGGCATCCTTCACGAGTTCGTCGATGTCGATGCCGTGCGGCACCGTGCCCCACAGGAAGAGCCCGCCCTCGCCGGGGTGGTCGAGCAGCACGCCGGCCTGGCGCAGCTGGCGCGTCGCCAGGCCGCGCGCGGTGCCGAGCTTCTGCTGCAGCCGGTCGACGTGCTTGCGGAAGCGCCCGGTCGACAGCAGCTCGAGCAGCACGTGCTCGTTCAGCGAGGCGGTGGTCAGCACCGAGAGGATCTTCTCGCGCAGCAGCGGCTTCAGCCACTGCGGCTCGGCCGCGACGTAGCCCAGGCGCAGCGCCGGGCTCAGCGCCTTGCAGAAGCTGGAGTAGTAGATGACGTTGCGCAGCTCCGACAGTTGGGCGAGGCGCGTCGGGTGGCCGGGGTGGAAGTGGCTCTGCACGTCGTCCTCGGCCAGCAGGAAGCCGTGCCGGTCGGCCAGCCCGAGGATGCGGTGCAGGTTGGCCGCGCTGCTGCTCCAGCCGGTCGGGTTGTGCAGCACGCTCTGCACGAAGAACATGCGCGGCCGGTGTGCGGTGCAGGCGGCCTCGATCTGCGCGAGGTCGGGGCCGTCGTGGCGCCGCGCGATCGGCACGATGCGCACGCCCATCTGCCGCAGCCGGTCGAACAGCAGGTGGTAGCCGGGGTTGTCGACCATCACCGCGTCGCCCGCCTGCAGGAAGGCGCGGCAGATCAGGTCGATCGCGTGGGTGCCGCCGTAGGTGGTCAGGATGCGGTTCGCATCGGCCGCGATGCCCTGGCCGCGCATCAGCGTGGCAATGCGCTCGCGCAGCTCGGGCAGCCCCTGCGGCGGGCAGCGCGCGGCCATGCCGCCGTTGGCGCGCGCCAGGCCGCGCTGCACGACGATGGCGGGGATCGCGTCTTCGAGCCACGACACCGGCAGCGAACCGGCGCTCACCGGCAGCACGCCGGCGCGCTGGTCGTGGGCCTGCTGCACGAGCCAGACGGCGTCCTGCTCCTCGCCGGCTTCGAGCATGGCATCGAGCACCGGGGGCGCCGCCGTCTCGCAGACGTAGAAGCCGGCCGTGCCGTGCGATTCGACGACGGCCGCCGCGACCAGCCGGTCGTAGGCGGTGACCACGGTGTTCGGGCTCACGCCGAGCTGCCGCGCCAGCGTGCGGATCGACGGCAGCTTCGCGCCGGCCGACAGCCGGCCATCGTCGACGAGCGCGCGCAGCCGGGTCTCGATCTGGTCGGCGAGCGGCGCGGGGGAGTCGCGGTCGAGGGAGAACATGTTCAGCGGGAGGYTCAGCGGGCGAGAAGCAGCATCGCCAGCACGGCCAGCGATCCCGCCATGATGGCATTGAATGCCTCGCGCCAGCCGGGGCGCGTGAGCACCCGGCGCAGCCCGGCGCCGAACAGCGTCCACATCGAGATGCAGGGGAAGTTGGTGGCCAGCGTGATCGCCAGCACCACCAGCGCGGCCATGCCGGTCGGCATGCCCGTCGGCATGAAGACCGTCGCGACCGTGACCGACTTGAGCCAGGTCTTCGGGTTGACGAACTGGAACGCGGCCGCCTCGAAGAAGCCGACCGGCTGCGCGAGCTCGGAGCCGAACACCACCGGCGTCGTCAGCTTCCACGCCATCCACAGCAGGAACAGCGCGCCGGCGATGCGCAGCGCGTCGTGGACCGCCGGGTGGTCCGCGAGCAGCGTGCCCAGCCCGAGGCAGGCCAGCCAGGTCTGCACGCCCCCGCCGATGCTGACGCCGAGCAGGTGCGGCAGGCTGCGCCGGTAGCCGAAGTTCGCGCCCGAGGTGGTCAGCAGGATGTTGTTCGGGCCGGGCGTCGCCGACATCAGCAGCGAGTAGCTCAACAGGGGCAGCAGGTCGTTCATCGCGTCTCCTTCACGGTGGAGACGAGCTTGGGGGCGCCGCCGCCGCGCGGGAAGCTACAGGGCAGGGGGTCGGGCCGAGGCACTGTATCAATCGCTGCGGGGGCACAGTCACGGCACGCGCAGGCTGGGCTACGCTCGACGCACCCTCTGTTTTCCGGACCCCGACGATGGACCTGCCGATCTCCTGGCGCGATGTCGACATCGCTGCTTCTCACCTCGAAGGGGTGGCCCACCGCACGCCGGTCGCCACCTCGCGCACCGCGAACCAGCGCACCGGCGCGCAGGTGTTCTTCAAGTGCGAGAACCTGCAGCGCATGGGGGCGTTCAAGTTCCGCGGTGCCTACAACGCGCTGGTGCAGCTGGACGCCGCGCAGCGCCGCCGCGGCGTGATCGCCTGGTCGTCGGGCAACCATGGCCAGGCGATCGCGCTGTGCGCCAGCCTGCTGGGCATGCCGGCGGTGGTCGTGATGCCGCAGGACGCACCCGCCCTCAAGATTGCCGCGACCCGCGGCTATGGTGCCGAGGTCGTGCTGTACGACCGCTACCGCGACGACCGCGAGGCGATCGGCCAGCGGCTTGCCGCCGAGCGTGGCTTGACGCTGGTTCCGCCGTACGACCATCCGCTGGTGATGGCGGGGCAGGGCACGGCCACGAAGGAGCTGATCGAGGAGGTCGGCCCGCTCGATGCGCTGTTCGTCTGCACCGGCGGCGGCGGGCTGCTGAGCGGCAGCGCGACCGCCGCCCACCACCTGTCGCCCGACTGCGCGGTGTACGGCGTCGAGCCGGAGGCCGGCAACGATGTGCAGCGATCGTTCCGGCGCGGTGAACGCGTCAGCATCCCGGTGCCGCAGACCATTGCCGACGCGGCGCAGACGCAACTGGTGGGTGCGCTGACCTTTCCGGTGATCCAGCGCCGGGTGCGCGACATCCTCACCGTCAGCGATGCGCAACTGGCGCGCACGATGCGGTTCATCGGCGAGCGCATGAAGCTGGTCGTCGAACCGACCGGCTGCCTGGGCGCGGCGGCGGTGCTCGAGGGGGTGCTGCCGCTGGCCGGCCTGCGGGTCGGTGTGATCCTGAGCGGCGGCAACATCGACCTCGGGCGGTATGGCGAGCTGGTGGCTGCCGCATGAGCAGCGGACGGCCCGTGAAGACGTGGCAGGGCAGCTGCCACTGCGGTGCGGTGCGCTTCGCGATCGAGACCGACTTTCCCGAGCTGACCACCTGCGACTGCTCGATCTGCCGGCGCAAGAACGCGCTGATGGTGAAAGTGCACGAGAGCCGCTTCACGCTGCTCGCCGGCGAGGCGTCGCTCAGCGAGTACCGCTTCCACACCCGCACCGCGCGGCATTTCTTCTGCAGCACCTGCGGCATCTATCCGTTCCATCGCAAGCGCGTGACGCCCGATTTCGTCGGCATCAACGTGTTCTGCCTGGAGGGGTTCGACCCGGCCGGCATTCCGGTGCGGGCGACGGTGGGTGCGGCGATGGTTTGAACTCGATGCCTGGAATCGCTCAAGTCGGCGCAGGAACGGCCGATATCGCCGCAAGCGAGGCCTTGCCATGTCCAACACCTTCTCCATCGGCCTGTCCGGCCTGAACGCCGCTCAGCTGCGGCTCGACAGCGCCGCCCACAACGTCGCCAATGCGCAGACGCCGGGCTTTCGGCGCCAGCAGGTCGTCCAGCAGGCGCAGCCGGAAGGCGGCGTGCGGGCCGAGATCGCTGCGCAGCGGCAGGTCGGCGGTTCGCTGGAGGCCGATGCCGTCGAGCAGATGTCGGCCAGCTACACCTATCAGGCCAACCTGCGCACCGTGAAGGTGCAGGACGAGGTGCTGGGGTCATTGTTGGACGCCGTGGCGTAACGTGACGACATATATCTCGTACTTGCCTTTGCGGTTCTTAACGTCAACCAATCGTCAACAAGACCCGTTGTGGACACAAGCCGGGCGACAGCCGGGCCAGCTTCAGGAAGTCGGGCAGAACGACTTCCATCCAATTCGGGATACACCATGACCAAGTCTCTGATCGTTGCCGCCGTCCTGTCCGCTTTCGCCGTGGGTTCGTTCGCTCAAGCCGCTGCGCCGGCCGCTGCCGCTTCGGCTCCCGCCAAGAAGGCAGCCCACAAGAAGCACCACAAGGCTGACAAGAAGGCCGAAGGCGCTGCACCGGCTGCGTCGGCCGCTGCCAAGTAATCAGGCCCCGGCCTGAGATGAAGAAGCCGGGCTTGCCCGGCTTTTTTTCGCCTGGCCATCGCGATCTTCGGTCGGCGACGGGTGCCGACGGGCGCGGCGGCCTAGTCTGGATTGGAAGGTTGTCAGGCAATGGCTGCTCGCCCTGTCGGACGGACCCTTCGCACTGACACGGGGATTGGAGTTTTTCTGACCCCCTGCAACGAGGGGCCCCGACAGCGCAGTCGTCGGGCAACGCCTAATCTTCAGTCATCGAGTTTGGGCTTGTTGAGGTCGACGACCACTCCCAGGCAAGGTGCTCCACGGAGGCTTACATGAGCTCTACATCGCAGATCGCCCGCTACGAAATCCGGTTCCAGTCGTTGTTCAACGAAGGCCGGGCCCTGGCCTTTCCCTGCGATGCCGAGGGGCATGTGCAGATGGACGCACTCAGCGACCGGGCCCGCACCAACTACCTGTATGCCCGAGCCGTCGTCGGTCGCGAGTACGCGACGCCGGCCGTGATGCGCAGCGACCTCCACTGAGCAACGCCGCCCGGCATGCTGTGCGCGTCAGCGCACAAAGCCGCGGTGGCTCATTTGCCGGCGATGCCCAGCAGCTCCACCTCGAACTGCAAGGTGGCATTCGGCGGGATGACCCCCCCGGCACCGGCTTCCCCATAGGCGATGGCCGGCGGACACACCAGCAGCGCCTTGCCTCCCACCTTCATGCGCTGCACGCCTTCCGTCCAGCACTTGATCACCCGGTTCAACGGGAATTCCGCCGGCTCCTTGCGAGCGTAGGAACTGTCGAATTCCTTGCCGTCGGCGAACGTGCCGCGGTAGTGGACGCGGACACGGTCCGTGGCCGCCGGGCTCGGTCCCGACCCCTCCTTCAGCGAGCGATACACGAGGCCGGTCGGCGTGACCAGCGCGCCCTGCGCCTTCGCCGCGCTGGCAGCCAGATCGGCCTGTGCAAAAGTTGACAGGCTGATCAGGCAGGCCGTGAGGCCGATCAATGGTGTCTTCAAACCGTGACTCCCGAGGTCAAATGAGGGGCGACCATCATCGCCGAACCGCGCCATGGGCCGGCAACATCGATGCATGGCGACGCACTTGGAACACAGGCTTACGACTCGTGTTGGGTCGTGTCCTTTTCAACGGCATCGACAAGAGTCCCTGTCTATAGGGTGGGTACGTGGCGATGTGCCACGCCACACAGGGGGTATCTCAACCTCCTGTCCGATCATGACGACAAGCCACCTCACTTTCAGCGTTTCACTCGCCGCCACGGCTGCTGACCTGCAGGATGTCTGCGGCGTCCGTGCCTGCGCCTATGGGCATCATCTGCCCGCCATGCAGGAAACCCTGGCCGTCCCCGATGCCCTGGACGGCCGGCGCGGCACGGCCATCCTGGTCTGCCGCGACAAGGCCACCGGTGCCGCCACCGGAACCGCGCGGATCCAGCGCAATGTGGCGATGCCGCTGCAGCTGGAGGGCAGCGTGATCCTGCCGCGATGGCTGGCCGACGAGCCGCGCGCCGAGCTCACCCGGCTGGCCGTGATGCCGGGTGCCGATCCGCAGACCCGGCTCATCCTGATGAAGGCCGCCTACCTGTACTGCCTGGCGAGCCAGGTGCGCTGGATGGTGATCGGTGCGCGCAGCAATGCGCTGATCCGGATCTACCAGGGGCTCGGATTCACCGATGTGCTCGGGCCCGACGACCGGGTACCGCTCGCGCATGCCGGCAACCTGCCGCACCGCATCCTGGCCTTCGATGTCACGGCGGCCGAACGCACCTGGCTGGCGTCAGGCCACGGGCTGTATCCGTTCATGATCGAGACCTTCCATCCGGATCTGAACCTGTTCCCGAAAGAATCCATGCTGCCTCAGCACGAGGCTCGTGTGGCGGCGTGACGCCCGGCGACGGCAGCACGCCGCTCCATTGCGCCAGGACCTGCATCAGTTCCTGGCGGTTGAAGGGCTTGGCGAGCAGGTCGTCCATGCCGGCATCGGCGCAGGCGCGCCGATCCTCGTCGGTCGACGTGGCCGTGATCGCGATGATCGGCACCCTGGGAAGGAGCAGGGTGCGCTCCTGCGCCCGGATCTCACGGGTGGCGGCCTGTCCGTCCATCGTGGGCATCTGGCAATCCATCAGCACGATGTCGGGCCGCTGCGACTCGCGCAGCGCCCGCCCGACGGCGTCGCGCCCATTGCCCACGCGTTCGTGGATCAGCCCCTGTTGTTTCAGGTAGGCGCAAAGGATCAGCGCGGAGACATCATCATCCTCCGCGACCAGCACGCGCCGCAGGTCGATCACGGGGGGCGCCGGCGCTGCACCATCCCGTGCTTCGCCGGGCGCTGTCGTGGAGGGCAGCCGGGCGATGAACACGAACTGGGAGCCGACGCCCGTCTGGCTGTGCACGCTCAGCGAGCCGCCCATCGCTTCGGCCAGTTCGCGGGCGATGGTGAGGCCGAGGCCGGCACGGCTGCTCATCGGCGCGCCGTCGGTGGCGGGCAATGGTGGAGTGGGCGCATCGAAGAGGTGATCCTGATCGGCCGGCGCGATGCCCGGGCCGGAGTCGCTCACCTCGACCTTCACCATGTCGGGCTCGCTCGTGCGCACGAGGTTCATCTCCACGCGGCCCCTCTCGGTGAATTTGATGGCGTTGCCGAGCAGGTTGTGCAGCACCTGCCTGAACCGCGCGGCGTCGCCCACCACCCAGCTCGGCCGCGCAAACGCATGCGTCATCGAGAAATCGAGGCCCTTGTCGGCGGCACGCAGGGCGAACACGTCGCCCACCAGGCCCGCCTGCGTGACGATGTCGAACACCTCGTGCCGGATCGGAAAGTGCCCGGTCTCGATGCGCGAGACGTCGATCAGGTCGTTGATCAACCTCAGCAGGTGGGTGCCCGATGACTCGATCAGCTCGAGGCGATGCTGCACGGCAGGTTCGCTCGCCTCGAGATGGAGCAGCCGTGCGACGCCGAGGATGCCGTGCAACGGCGTGCGCAGCTCATGGCTGATGTTGGCGAGGAACTGGTTCTTGACCTCGATCTGCCGCTGCGCCAGCTCGAGTGCGGCCGCCTTCTCCCGGGCCAGCGCCTGGGCCTCGACCCTCAGCAGGATGCTGGCGGTGAGGCGTCGTTCGCCGGCGCGGGCCGTCAGCAATTGCAGGCCCAGCAGCATCAGCAATCCGAGGCTGCCGACCACGCCGACTTCATCGGCCCGCAGCGCCAGCCCGAGGGCCGTGGGCACGATGATCGGCCCCACATAGGCCGCGGTGGCCAGCAGGCGGGCCTGCAGCCCGAAGGTGGCGACGCAGGTCACGCAGGCCAGGGCCGCCGCGACGAAGGACGAGACCTGCACCGGCTGGTGCATCAGCCAGAGGCCCGCCACCCCCCAGACCGCGCCGTCGAGTGCCAGCAGGCCGTACGTCAGGCGCCGCCAGCCTCGGGTGGCCGGCTGCCCGGCGCGCGCATGCCTGTGGGCCGTGAAGATCCGCAGGGCCGACACCGTCAGCTTGACGATCATCCAGCCGCGCACCCAGTCGAGCGGGGTGGAGCCCGACCAGTAGATCGCCAGCAGCACGGCGAATGCCGTCGCGAGCAGCGTGCCGGCGCGTGTGTGCAGCAGCACCATGCGCAGCAGTTCGGCTGCGACGTGTTCGGCGTGGGCGGCGTCCAGCGGGGGGATGGGTCCAACCTCGCCAGGAGCGCCAAGGCCCGGGATCTCACCCGACGTGCGATGCAGTGCCATGTGTTGTCTCCCCGCGCGCCAGTATGCAACCGGGCCGGGCCGGTGGGCCGCTGGCGGGCGGCCGGCGCCGGCCGGTCGCTTCATTTCGGGACATACGTACACTGTTGGATTGCCAGTCCACAACGATCCGATGACCATCCTGTTGGCCCCGATGGAGGGGTTGCTCGATTTCACGCTGCGTGACGTGCTCACCCGCGCCGGCGGCATCGACCGTTGCGTCTCCGAGTTCATCCGCGTCACCGGCACCTTGCTGCCGGAGCGCGTGTTCCTGCGCATCGTTCCGGAATTGCGCCATGGCGGGCGCACGCCGAGTGGCGTGCCGGTCAGCGCGCAGCTGCTCGGTTCCGATCCGGGCTGCCTGGCCGAGAATGCCGCGCGCCTGGCGTCGCTGGGACCGGCCGGCATCGATCTCAATTTCGGCTGTCCGGCGAAGGTCGTGAACCGGCATGGCGGCGGCGCCGCGCTGTTGCAGGATCCGGAGCTGCTGGCGCGCATCGTCGCCGCGGTGCGGCGTGCGGTGYCGATGACGATGCCGGTGACGGCCAAGATGCGCCTCGGCTTCGACGACGACCTGCGGGCCGTGGAATGCGCGCAGGCCATCGCGGGTGCCGGCGCGGCGGAGCTGGTCGTGCACGCACGCACCAAGGCGCACGGCTACCGCCCGCCGGCCTATTGGGACCGCGTGCATGCGGTGCGCATGGCCGTGCCGATTCCGGTGATCGCGAACGGCGAGATCTGGACGGTGGCCGATGCGCATCGCTGTCGCCAGGTGTCGGGATGCGATGCGCTGATGGTCGGCCGCGGCATGGTGGCCGACCCGGGGTTGGCGCGTGCCATCGCTCGGCCGGGCAGTTCGCTCGGCTGGGCGCAGCTGCTGCCGCTGATGCTGCATTTCTGGCAGCTCGTGGGCGGGCATGTCGAGCCGCGTCATCGCGCCGGTCGCCTCAAGCAGTGGTTGAATTACCTGCGGCGCCGCCACCCGGAGGCCGAAGCGGCCTACCAGGCGGTGCGCACCATCAATGACCCGCAACTGCTGGAATTGCATCTGCAACAGTGGTGCGGCGCGAGTCATACAGCTTCACACGCGAGACATCAAGCGATTGCAGACGTGCCCGCATAATGACCTGAACCATTTCGAGGATCCCGACTCGTGAAACGCCCGACCCGTGCCTTGCTGATCACCGCTCTCCTGCTCCCGTTGCTGCATGCCTGTGGCGGCAACAGCGACGAAGACCAGGGCTCTGTGCGCCTGATCAATGCCACCTCCGATTTCGCGCAGCTCGACGCCTACCGCGACGACAGCGGCATCATCAGCAACGTGGCCGCCGGGGCCGGCAGCGGCTATGCCAACCTCGACGAAGACAGCTACACCTTCAAGATCGCCCAGAGCGGCTCCGGCGTCACGGCGGCCAGCCTGTCGGGCTCGGTGTCGGCGGGCTCGCACTATGCGTTGCTGGCCTATGCGAGCGGGTCTGCGTTGCAGGTCAGCTACCTGACCGAAGACGAAGGCGCGCCGAGCTCGGGCCAGGCCAAGCTGCGCTTCATGAACACCGCCGGTCTCGAAGCCGGCAACGTCGACGTGTACGTCGGCCAGGCGGCGTGCAATGCGCTGGGTGCCACCTCCATTGCGGCCGCGAGCGGGCTGTCGACCGCGACCTCGGCGACGGCCCCGACCGCCTACACCGCGTTCGTCGCCGGCACCTACCACGTGTGCGTGACCGCCGCCGGCAGCAGGACCGACGTGCGGCTGGACATCCCGGCGTTGGCGCTCGGCAACCAGCAGGTCGCCACGCTCGTGCTGACCCGCAGCAGCGGTGGCGTGCTGGTGAACGGGCTGCTGGTCAACCAGCAAGGGGCGGTGACGCCGAGCGCCAATCTGTCGACGCGCGTGCGCGTGGTGGCCAACACCCTGGTGGCGACCGACACGATCAACGTCGCGGTCAACGGCACGACCGTCGGCAGCAACCTCCCGCCGGCCTCGGTGGGCAGCTACCGCCTGGTGACGGCTGGCGCCCTGAACGTCACCGTCAACGGTGCGGCCGTGGACGTCGGCACGTCGACGGCTCCTGCCGGCGGCGACCTGACACTGCTCGTGACCGGCGACGTGGCGTCTCCCAAGCTCTCGGTGCTCACCGACGACAACACGCCGTCGACCAGCGCTTCCGAGCCGGTCAAGCTGCGCCTGGTCAATGCCGTCAACGGCCTGACGGGCAGCGCGACGCTGACGCTCGACAGCGACGTGATCGGCGACGACGTCGCGTTCGGCACCGCCTCGGCGCCGGCCACGGTGGCGACCAGCGCGGCGTTGGCGACGATCGTGGCCAACGCCGGGTCGACCAGGCTCTGGCAGGCCACGGACCAGACGCTGACGACCGGCAAGGTCTACAGTGTCTTCCTGCTGGGCAACACGTCGACGGTGGGCACCTCCAGCCTGATGCGCGCCGACCGCTGAGGCGGTTCAGGGTTTCCCCCTCGGAGTTCCACCGGCTCCAGGGGGACTCTTCGAYGGGCGATGGGGCTATAGTCGTCCGCATCCGGAGGGTGCGGCGATGTTGTTGCAGCGCGCGTTCAGGGCCGTCGATGTCTTGATGGTCGAAGACAACCCGGGCGATGTTCGTTTGACGCGCGAAGCACTGCGCCGCAACGGGCATGACCTGCGCCTGCACCATGCCGAGGACGGCATCTCGGCGATGCGGTTCCTGCATCGCGAGACCCCTTACGAAACGGCACCGCGGCCCGACCTCATCCTGCTCGACCTGAACCTGCCGTTGATGGGCGGTCGAGACGTGCTCGCGGCAATCAAGTCCGATGCAGCGCTGCGGTCCATCCCGGTGATCGTGCTGAGCACCTCGCAGTCGGACGACGACGTGTCCCATGCGTACGACTTGCAGGCGAACTGCTTCATCAGCAAGCCCGCCGACCTGCACGAGTTCAACCAGGTGATCCACAACATCGAGCGCTTCTGGCTGCAGACGGTGAGCCTCGTCGGTCGCGGGGGCGTGGCGTGAACGGCCTGCGCCGTGTCCTGCTGATCGAGGACAGCGCGGGAGACGCGCGATTGATCAAGGACATGCTGTCGCAAGTGCGGACCGATGAGTTCACGCTGACCTGGTGCGAGAACCTGGATGCCGGCGTGCAGGCGCTGGCGCAGCAGCACTTCGACGTGCTGCTGCTCGACCTCGGCCTGCCCGGCACCTGGGGTCTCGACACGATGCGCCAGTTGCTTGCGCAGCCGGTGAAGGTGCCCGCCCTGGTGGTGATGAGCGGACTCACCGACGAGGCGGTCGCGCTGGAGGCGATCCAGTCCGGCGCGCAGGACTACCTGGTCAAGGGCGAGGTGACCGCGGACTTGCTGTCGAGAGCGATCCGCTATGCGATCGGGCGGCGCCACGCCGAGGACCTGGTCCACGCCCATACCGCCGAACTGGTGATCGCACGGGATCGGGCGGAGGTGGCCAACCGGGCCAAGAGCGCGTTCCTCGCGGCGATGAGCCACGACCTGAGGACGCCGCTCAACGGCGTGCTGGGCTTCGCGCAACTGCTGCAACGGGACAGGAACCTGACGCAGCGGCAGCAGGCGGGCGTGAATGCCATCCGGCAGAGCGGCGAACACCTGCTGACCTTGATCAACGACATCCTCGATCTCGCGAAGATCGAAGCCGGCAAGTTCGAGCTGTGCCCGACGGTATTCGATCTCCCTCGCTACCTCGACGGCCTGGTCGAGCTGATGGGCGTCAGGGCCAGGCAGAAGCCCGCGTTGCAGCTGGGCGCGGAACTGTCCGCCGACCTGCCGGCGACCTTCCGGGCCGACGAGAAGCGGCTGCGGCAGGTGTTGTTGAACCTGCTCGACAACGCCGTCAAGTTCACCGAGCACGGCACGGTGACATTGCGGGTGCGGACCGGCGCCTCGAACGCGCTGCGCTTCGAAGTGCAGGACACCGGCGCCGGCATGGATGCCGCGCAGCTGTCACGGCTGTTCCAACCGTTCGAGCAGGTGGGCGGGCTCGAGGACCGAAACCGCGGCACCGGCCTGGGCCTGGCGATCAGCCGGCAGTTCGTGCGGCTGATGGGCAGCGAGATCCATGTCCAGAGTGCGAAGGGCGAAGGCACGCGCTTCTGGTTCGACCTGGCGCTGGAGCCCGCTGCGCAGGACGGCCCGTCCGCACCCCCTTCGGCACCTGGCTGCGTGGTCGGCTATGCCGGGGGGCGGCGCAGGATCCTGGTGGTGGACGACGTGGTGACCAACCGCGCCTTGTTGCTCGACATGCTGGGCGGCCTGGGCTTCGATCTGTGCGAGGCCGGCGATGGCGCCGAGGCGTTGTCCATGCTCGCCGGCAGCAAGCCGGACCTGATCCTGCTCGACATCCGGATGCCCCGCCTCGGAGGCCTTGAAACCTTGGGCCTTCTGCGGCGGACCCATGCGCAGCTGCCGGTGATCGCGATCTCGGCAGGGGCGATGGTGGACGACAAGGAAAGGAGCCTGTCGGCCGGTGCCAACGCGTTCTTGACGAAGCCGATCAACCTGCAAGCGCTGCTGGACCAGATGGGCGCACTGCTCGACCTGGAATGGGTCGAGGAAACCAGTGCGCTGCCATCGGTCCCGGGCGCAGCCACGAACTAGCGCAGGATGTTCTGCGTGCGAGCGACGGCTTCGGTCCGGTTGCGCACGTTCATCACCTTGAAGATGCGCGACAGGTAGTTGCGCACGGTATTCGGCGAGATGTTCAGCTCGGTCGAGATGCGCTTGTTGGGCATGCCCTGGCAGACGCACTTCAGCACGGCTGCTTCGCGCGGCGCGAGGTCGTAGGCGGCAGCGAGGTTCTCTTCCGCGTAGGTCTGCTCGCTGGCCTCGATCTCGGACGTGGCGGCGACATGCGTCATCTCGTCTTCGGTCGGCATGTACTTGTTGCCGCCCAGCAGCGAGGTCACCGCCTGCAGGATGTCGGCAGCCGAGCGCGACTTGGGAATGAACCCGGAGGCGCCCACGGCCACGGCGCTCGACACGAAGCGTCGCGTCGTGTGCGTCGAGAACACGGCGATCGGCGGGCAGGCCGGAAGCTTCCTGAGGAACACCACGCCATTCAGGCTGGGCCCGATGGGCGACGAGATGCCGAGCAGCACCAGGTCGACGGTCTCGTTCGAAAGGATGTTGCGTGCCGTCTGGAAATCGCCTGCGGCCAACGTGATCACCGGCCGCTCGAGCTTGTTCAGCAACAGGCTCACGGCGTCCCTGACGATCTCGTGGTCATCGACGATCAGAATCCTTGCTATTCCACTACTGCTTGTCATACCTGCCTCGATGTTGAAAAGATGAGAGTCCGGTCCCTGGATCTTGGTGTGATGCCACTTCGCGGCGGCGTCATCTTCTGGAGTCAGGCTGCTTGAGCCTTGACACCGATGTTGGATCTGCCGTGTGCAGGCAGCATGGGTGATTCGTGCATCTTGTCTGCACATCCTGCGATGGGTGTCTCTGGATGCTTGTGCGATGTGACTGTTGCTTGTTCGCGAAGCACGGACAGCAAGGTCTTGGAGCCGGTGCCGGTCTTGTGGCGCGCGCTGGTGTGCTCGTGCGCCTTGGCCGCCTGCCGTGCGCGAAGAATGTCTTCACGGCGCCGGGCCTGGGCCAGCTCGCTCTGCAGCAGATCGATCTGGCTGTTCGCGTGCTGGAGGAATTCGCGGGTGGCGGCCCGCTGGGCGTCGAACTGGCGCCTCAGCACGGACAGTCGCTTGTCGAAGCAGTGATGCGCCAGCCACCACACGGCGATCAGGATCGGGAGGAGCATCAGCCATGTCGCAGGCAGTGTTGAAAGGCTGGCCAGGGGGCTCGGAGAAAAGTCCATGGTCTTTCCCGTTCGGTGAGACGGTCGCTGGGGTTCAGTGACCTGTCAGGTTGCTGTCTAGGGTGTCGTCATGATCTCGATCGCAGCGGCGTTTGGCTATGGACAAATGCCGCGTCGGGTGCAGGCCAAAGTCAACAAATGCCAACTGCAATCGGTCACTGAAATGCACAAGAGTCATGTTGAACCGTTGAGCGATTTGACTCCGACCTCGCTGCACTGTTTGTCAACAATTGACAAGTGACAGGTGTCCGTTTGGCAGCGGCTCGGCGCCGGCCCGCGATGGACAGGTCAGGCGTCGTCGCGCAGCGCGCTGCGGACCAGCTGCAGCGCCGCCTTGGACTGGAACTGCTCGGCCAGCCGCTGCAGGCGCAGCGCGAAGGGGCGGCACGTCGACGAGGTCTCCGCCAGCTCGGCGGCTTGCTTCGCGAGGTCCTGCATGTTGCCGAACTCGGCCAGCTGCAGCAGCAACTCGAGTCGGGCCCGATCGGGCAACTGGTCGAATGCAGGGTCGCTGGGCGCCTCATCCGACGCGACCTCGCGGGCACTGTCCCATTCCACCCACTCCAGCTGCAGCAGGCGGCCGATGGCGTTGATCAGGGCGGTCAGCGTGAACGGCTTGGGCAGGAAGGCATCGGCTCCGACATCCAGCGTGTGCTGGTGGTCGGTGGCCGAGGCACTCGCCGAGATGGCGACGATGCGCACGTCGCGCAGCATCGGCATCTCGCGAAGGCGCCGGGTGGTCTCGAAGCCGTCCATCACCGGCATCACGCTGTCCATCAGGATCAGGTCCGGCCGATGCTCCAGCGCGACCCGCAGGCCCGCGGCCCCATCCGGCGCTTCGAGCATGTCGAAGCCCAGCGATCGCAGGAACGTGATCAACGGCCGGCGGTTGGCTTCGGTGTCGTCGATGACGAGCACCTTGCGGGGCGGGCCGCGGTAGCCGGCGATGGTCTGCACCTGGCGCTCCGTGGGGGCGACGGTCGTGAGGTCGGTGCTCGCCAGCGACAGGTCGAGTTCGAAGCAGAAATGGCTGCCATGCCCGATCCGGCTGCTGACGACGATGTCGCTGCCCATCAGCGCCACCAGCTGGCGGCTGATCGCCAGGCCCAGCCCGGTGCCTCCGAAGCGGCGCTGCACGTCGGCGGCCTGTTCGAACGGCCGGAAGATGGCGCCGAGCTTGTCCGGGTCGATGCCGATGCCGGTGTCGTGCACCTCGAAGCGCAGGCGCACTTCGCGCGCCGTGCGTTGCGTCTCGTGGACCACCAGGCTGACTTCGCCGTCGTCGGTGAACTTGACCGCGTTGCTGAGCAGGTTCAGCAGGATCTGGCGCAGCCGAGTGCTGTCGACGGAGACGATGGTGCCTTCGGCGCTGTGGTCCTCGAACCGGAACTTCAGTTCCTTTTCCTGGACACGGATGCGGATGATGTCGGTGATGGCGCCGAGGAAGGTCTTCAGCATCACCGGCTCGGGGAAGAGTTCGAGCCGGCCGGCTTCGATGCGCGAGAGGTCGAGCAGGTCGTTGATCAGCAGCAGCAGGTGCTCCGCGCTCTGCTGGATGGTCCGCACGCCTTGCAGTTGCTCCTTGTCCAGCCGCGTGTCGATCTGGAACAGCTGGGCGTAGCTCATGATCGCGTTCAGCGGCGTGCGCAGCTCGTGGCTCATGTTGGCGAGAAAGCTGCTCTTGGCCCGGTTGGCGACTTCGGCCGATTCCTTGGCGGAACGCAGTTCGGCCGTGCGCTCGCGCACCGTGATCTCGAGGTTCGTCTGGTTGAGCTGGAGCTGCCCGAGCATCGCGTTGAACTGCTCGACGAGGTCGCCCAGCTCGTCCTGGCTGCGCCGCACGACGCGCCGGGGCGGCAGGCCCTGGTGGATGTCCCGCGCCACGCGGGCCAGGTCCTCGATCTGCGAGAGGCTGGCGTGCAGCAGCACGGTCGCGAAGACCAGCCCGATCGCAAGCGAGGTGCCGAGCGCGGCCAGCAGCGGCAGCGATTGCCGCTGCCATTGCGTCATGGCCGAGGGCGAGGTGCCGAGCAGCCGGAGCTCGCCGGTGCGCACGCCGTCCAGCATCACGTCCAGCGAAACCGTCAGCGTGATGCCATCCAGGCCGTGGTCCGGCGGTGGCGAGGTATAGGAGGCGACCAGCCGGCCGCGGGAGTCGAAGAGTTCGGCACGGCTGGCCGAGGTCTGGCCGCGCAGTGCCGCCAGCGTCTCGGCGGCCGCGGCCGCATTGCCGAACGCCAGCGCCGCGGCCGTGCCTTCGGCCATCACGGCGGCCAGCGCCTGCATCTGCTGGCGCGCGGCAAGCTGCTGTTCGGCGATCTGCCGCCCGACCTGCCAGCTTCCGAGCGCCAGCAGCCCGCAGGCGAGGCTCACCGCGAGCAGCAGGACCGTCTTGCGGCGCAGCGGCAGGTGCTGCCGGCCGAACCAGCGCGAGGCCAGGGCCAGCACGTTCTTCGAGATGCGTTGCAGTCGCTGCATCACGGCGTCTTGTCCTGGTTGACGGTGCGGGCGAGCCGCAGCAGTTGCGGCGAGAGCACCAGCTGGGTGCGTTCGGCCTGCGTCAGGTTGATGTCGAACTGCATGCGCTGGTCGCCCGCGAACAGGCGGATCGTGCCGCCGCTGCGCAGGAAGGCCGGATCGTCACCGACCGTCAGGACCGGCAGCGATGCGGCCGCCTGCAGCAGCGCGTTGCGGCTTTCCGTCGTGCTGGCGACGTACAGCAGGTCGCAGCGCGCGACATCGGCCGCGCCGGGCCCGATGCGGCGCAGCCGCACCGGCCGGCCGCGCACCATCGTGCCATCGGCCGACGAGAACGCCCCGTACAGCGAATCGCCGGCCGACACGCACAGCCGGAACGCATCTGCAGGCGCGCTGTCGGGCCACGTGACGTAGCGCGCGAAGTTCAGCGTGAAGGCCACCCGGATCGGGTCGATCTGCGCCGTGTCGACCTGGGCCGATGTGACGCACAGGGACGCGGCACACAGGATGGCGACGAGGCCGCGCCGCAGGGTCTGCGTCGTTGTTCCGGGAGCGGCGGCGTGGTTCAGTGGGCTTCCTGGCTGAGCGGCATCGAAGACGACCGGGGGAGATCATCTTGCCATGGGGCGCGAAGAGGCCCGGCCGGGTCCRCCGGTCATGGCGCGGCAAGGCTGTTCCCTTGCGATGCGAGCGTGAAATGGAAGGTCGTGCCCTCGCCCGGCAGCGAACTCACCCAGATGCGCCCGCCGTGGCGTTCGACGATCTTCTTGCACAGCGTGAGCCCGATGCCAGTGCCGTCGTAGCGGGAGCGGCTGTGCAGCCGCTGGAACAGCACGAAGACCCGTTCGAAGTGGGCCGGCGCGATGCCGATGCCGTCGTCGCTGATGCTGAACTGCCACCCGTCGCCTTCGCGCCGCACCCCCACGTGCACCCGCGGGCCCGGGCCGTTGCGGAACTTGATCGCATTGCCGATCAGGTTCTGGAACAGCTGCACCAGCTGCGTCTGGTCGGCCGCCACGGCCGGCAGTTCGTCGTGCGTCACGCTGGCCTGGCTCTCCTGGATGGCGACGTGCAGGTTGCGCAGCGCCAGCTGCAGCACCTCGGCGCATTCGGTCTGCTGCAGCGGCCGTTCCTTGCTGACGAGGCGCGAGTAGTGGAGCAGGTCGTTGATGAGCTTCTGCAGGCGCTTCGCGCCATCCACCGCATAGCCGATGAACTCCCGGCCGTCGTCGTCGAGCCGGTCCTGGTAGCGCTCCTCGACCAGCTGCAGGTAGCTCGCGATCATCCGCAACGGCTCCTGCAGGTCGTGCGAGGCCACGTAGGCCAGCTGCTCCAGCTCGGAGTTCGATCGCTGCAGCGCGGCCTGCGTGCGCTCGTGCGCGGCGATCTCCTCGCGCAGGCTGGCGTTGCGGGCCTCGACGCGGCGCTGCAGCTGGTGCAGCGTCAGGTGCAGGCGCATGCGGGCGATGACTTCGGCGACGTCCAGCGGCTTGGTCACGTAGTCGACGGCGCCGACCGAGAACCCGGTGAGCTTGTCGGGGGTCTCCGCCAGCGCCGTCATGAAGATCACCGGCACGTGGCTCGACGCCGCGGAGGCCTTCAGGCGGCGGCAGGTCTCGAAGCCGTCGAGCCCGGGCATCATCACGTCGAGCAGGATCAGGTCCGGGTGGACCAGGGCGGCGCGTTCGATCGCATCCTCGCCGTCCTGCGCCACGGCGACACGGTAGCCGTGGTGCGTGAGGAAGCGTGCGGCKGCTTCCAGGTTCGCCGGCAGGTCGTCGACGACGAGGATCGTCTGCGGGGCACCCGCGGGCGCTTCATCCGCGTCGTGCGGCAGGGCCGGGGTGCGCGGCGCTTCTTGCAAGGTGGTGGAGGTCATGGCGCGGCTCCCGAAGTGGCGGCGTTGGTGTGTGCATCAGTGTGTGCATCGATGCGGAAGGTCTCCACATGCTGGCGCAGCGCGTCCGACGAGGCGCGCAGCGAGCGCACCGCCTCGGCCGTCCGGTCGATGCGGTCGGTGCTCTGGCGCGCGCCTTGTTCCAGCGACACCAGCGCGGTGTCGACATGGCCGATGCAACGGTTCTGTTCGTCGGCGGCGTTCGAGATGGAGCCGAGCAAGCCGGTCAGCTGCTGCGCATTGGCCACCAGCTCGTTCATCTTGAGGCTCGCCTCGCTGCTGATGCGCGTGCTGCTCTCGACCCGCTGCACGTTGGTGTCGATCAGGCCGCGGATCTCGCGTGCGGCCGATGCCGAGCGGTCGGCCAGCGTGCGCACCTCGGCCGCCACGACGCCGAATCCCTTGCCGGCGCTGCCGGCGCGGGCCGCCTCGACGGCCGCGTTCAGCGCCAGCAGGTTGGTCTGGAAGGCGATCGTGTCGACGACGCGCGTCACGTCGGCGATCGTGGCCGACAGCTCGCGCAGCTCCGCCATGGTCTGTACCTGGCTGCGCACCGCATGCTGGCCGGCGTGGGCGGCCTGCACGTTCGCATCGCACAGGCGGGCGGCCGTGTCGACCACGCTGCGGGTGTGCCCGGCGGCCTGCGAGATCCGCTGCATCGCGTGCGCGCATTGCTGCATGTGGCCGCGCGATTCCTCGTTGCCGGCCACCAGCTGGCGGGCGTGACCGTCGAGGTTCGCGCTCGCGTCGAGCACGTGGCCGCTCACCTGCCGCACGTCGCCGACGATGCCCGAGAACGATTGCTGCAATGCCTTCGCCGCGACGATCAGCCGCGCCGCTTCATCGCGCCCCCAGGCGATCGGCGAGCCGGTCAGGTCGCCATGCTGCATGCGCGCCATGTGGCGGGCGACCACCTCGAGCCCGCCCTGGGTGGCCAGGCGGAACGACCAGAACAGGTACGCGGCGAGCAACAGGCTGCCCAGCAGCATCGAGATCACGGTGTTGCGGCGCACGCCGGTGTCGTGCAGGCGCTGCTGCAGCAGCCGTTCGGTGGTCGACAGCGCCTGTGCGTTCAGTGCCCAGAAGCCTTCGAACGCGCGTGTGCCGGCGGCCTTGAAGCGCGACACGTCGCCCTTGACGCTGCTGCCCAGCAGGTAGCGGCGCGACAGCCCGCGCAACTCGGCCGCTGCGGGCACGCCCTTGTCGAGCCCGAGTTCCGCGCGCAGCGGCTCGCTCAGCTTGAAGGCCTTGTCGAGGTGATCGCCGGCCTGCGCCTCCAGGTACTCCATCACCGGCAGCGCATCGGACAGCAGGCGCTGCTGCGGCGCCGAGATCTCGCCGGCCGAGAGCGCCTGCTCGCCCAGCGACATCGCCTGGCCGATCCGGTCGGCCAGCTCGGGAATGGCGGCCACCGCACCGGCCACGAGGCGCCCGGTCGTCAGGTCCGGGTCCTGGGACAGGCTGGACTGCTCCATCACGACCCGCAGCAGCGCCTGCTGGTCGGCGACGATCTGCGTGTAGCGCTCGTACAGTTCGGTCGGGTCCGCGCCGCGTGACGGCGCGGCCGGCAACTCTGCGGCCAGGGCCTGGAACGGGGCGGCGGCGTCGAAGACCGGCTCCAGCGACCGGTGCGTGGCCTGCAGCCGGGCGAACAATTGCCGGTAGTCCGCCTGGTCCTTCGGCCAGCTGCCCGCCGCGTCGAGCCCGGCCGCCTGCATCGCGCGCTGGCGCTGGCCCTGCGTGAAGCGCACCAGCGGCAGCGCGTCGCGCAGGTAGCGCACGCCCTGCAGCTCGCGCTCGGTGGCGGCCGACGCGGCCGCCATGTCGCGCAGGCAGACGGTGCCGAGCATCGTGATCGGCACCATGAACACCGCCGAGATCATCAAGGCCTTGATGTTGAAGGACAGGCGGCGGAACAGCCGGACGCCGGGCGCCCAGATGCCGTGGTAGCGGAAGAACTCGAACAGCCGGTCGCCGGGCGGACCGCTGTCCAGCGACACGCCGTGCTCGGCGGGGCGGACGGGCGTTGACGGGCCGTCTGCGGCGGGTGTCGCGGATGTCATGGGTGCTGCTTTCTGTTCCAGATGATCACGCGTCGGAAGGTTTTCGTCTCCGACTGGTGACAAATATCGCCGCCCACGGCCTTTTGGTGAACGCCTCATTTGTCAACGAATGACAACTGGCTGGACCCCTCGCCGCGCCCGCAGGCCGGTTGGCAATTGTTGACAAAGCAGGGGTTCGTTTGGCGCGCACGGCGACGAAATCAGGTCCACATTTCCGTCGCACGTTGTTGCCCCAAAAGAAAGGAATTCGCCATGAACTGGATGCGTCCGTGGGCCCTGGCCCTCTGCCTGTCGACCCTGGGATGGAGCGCTGCCCCGGCAGCCGACGACCCGCTGGCGGCGACGCCGCAGGATCGGCAGTGGCTGCTGCCCGCGGTGCCGCCGCACCCGGACGACAACGCGCCGACCGCCGCGCGCGTCGAGCTCGGCAAGATGCTGTTCTTCGACGCCCGCCTGTCGTCCGAGCGCAACCTGTCGTGCGCCGGTTGCCACAGCCCGCTGTACGGCTGGTCCGACGGCCTCGGCACCGCCAAGGGCTTCCGCAGCAAGGTGCTGGGACGGGCATCGCCGACCATCGTCAACAGCGGCTACAACACCATCCAGATGTGGGACGGCCGCCGCGCGACGCTCGAGCACCAGGCGATGGGGCCGATGGAGTCGATGGACGAGATGGCGATGAACCTCGACGCGCTGTTCGCGTGGCTGGCCGTCAACCCGGGCTACCAGGCCGCCTTCGCCGCGGCCTACCCGGGCGAGGCGATCGACAAGACGACGACCTCGAAGGCGATCGCGGCCTTCGAGCGCACGGTGGTCAGCAGCGACTCTCCGTTCGACCGCTGGCTGCGTGGCGACCGCCACGCGATGACGGCGCAGCAGGTGAAGGGCTTCCGCCTGTTCGCCGATCCGGCCAAGGGCAATTGCGCCGGCTGCCACCAGGCCCCGAACTTCACCGACAACGGCTTCCACAACATCGGCCTGGGCTCGTACGGCCAGGAGAACCCGGATGTCGGCCGCTACGCGATCAAGCCGGTGCCGTCACTGAAGGGCGCGTTCAAGACACCGACGCTGCGCGACGTGGCGCTGACCGCGCCCTACTTCCATGACGGATCGGCGGCGACGCTGATGGACGTCGTGGCGCACTACAACCGCGGTGGCCAGGTGCGCAGCAACCTGTCGGCGAGCGTCAAGCCGCTGTCGCTGTCGAACGACGAGATGCGCGACATCGTCGCCTTCATGCAGGCGCTGACGACGCCGGCCCGGCCGTTCACGCTGCCGACGCTGCCGGCCAACTGAGCCCCGAGGAGCCTTCCATGCAGTTCCATCCCCAGTCCCGCATCGGCTCGCTCGCCGTGGCTGCCGCCTGCCTGTTCACCGGCCTGTCGGCCGGTGCCGCCGAGCACGTGCTGGCGCAGAAGGGCAAGGCGTTCTCGGTGAAGAAGCTCCAGGTGAAGGTCGGCGACACGGTGAAGTTCGTCAACGAGGATCCGTTCGCGCACAACGTGTTCTCGCTGTCCGACGCGAAGAGCTTCGACCTCGGCTCGTTCGGCCAGGGCGGCTCGAAGACGGTCACGCTCGACAAGCCCGGCACCGTGGAGGTCGAGTGCGCGGTTCACCCGGACATGCGCATGGTGATCGAGGTCAGCAAGTGAAGCCGCACGACAGCCGCGCCCTGTGGATCGGCGCGCTGATCGTCGCGTGCCTGCTGAGCTGGGCCGGCGGCGTGCATGCCCAGCCGCTGCCGCGCGACAGCCGCGATGCGTCGGTGTTCCGCGGCGGGCTGGTGTTCGCGAACTATTGCGTCACCTGCCACGGCATCAACGCCGACGGCAACGGCCGTGCCGCCCGCCTGTACGACCCGCGGCCGGCCAACCTGCGCACCACCGACAAGAACGACGCCTACCTCGGGCTGATCGTCAAGCTGGGCGGGCAGGCGCTGGGCCGATCGCCGTTCATGCCGCCGTGGGGCGCCGAGCTCACCGAGGAGCAGATGCGCGACCTCGTCGCCTACGTGCGCTCGCTGAACCTGCGGGAGCAGGCCTCTCCGTAGTTCTTCGACCCGATTCGTCAGGACTGCGCCCAGAACACCGCGAACCAGCCCTGCGGATCGGTCCAGTGCCGCATCTGGCGGAAGCCCGATTCGCGCAGCAGCGCCTCGAAGCTCGCCACCGTGTACTTGTACGAGCTCTCGGTGTGGATGCRCTCGCCGGCCGCGAAGTGCCGGGAGTGCCCGGGCCAGCGCACGTCGAGTTCGCGCACCGCCTGCAGGTGCATCTCGATGCGCGACAGCCCGCTGTCGAAGCGCGCCACGTGCTGCCAGTCGGGCAGCCGGAAATCGGTGCCGATGCGCCGGTTCAGGTGGGGCAGCAGGTTGCGGTTGAACGCCGCGGTGACACCCAGGGCATCGTCGTAGGCCGCCTCCAGCAGATGCGCCGGCTTCACCAGGTCGACGCCGATCAGCATGCCGCCGCCACGCGCCTGCTCGCGGGCGCTGGCCAGCAGCCGCGACGCCTGCTCGGGCGTGAAGTTGCCGATGCTCGAACCGGGGTAGAAGAACACCGGCCGCTCGCGCAGCAGCTCGGCCGGCAGCGTCAGCGCATTGGCGAAATCCATGCCGAGGCCGGTGACGTTCAGCGCCGGGTGCGCGCGCTGCACGCCGGCCAGCGCCTCGCGCAGGAAGTCGACCGAGATGTCGATCGCGACGTAGCGCGACGGCCGGAACTCGGGGAACAGCCGCACCGCTTTCGCGCAGTTGCCGGCGCCCAGGTCGATCAGCGTCATGCCGGTGCCGATGGCTTCGGCCATCTCGCGGCCGTGCAGGTCGAAGATGGCGGCCTCGGTGCGCGTCGGGTAGTACTCCGGCAGCTCGGTGATCGCCTCGAACAGGTGCGAGCCCAGGCTGTCGTAGAAGTATTTGGGCGCGACCTCGGCGCGTGCCTTCAGCAGGCCGGCCGTCACTTCGGCCAGCGTGGCCGTCTCGGGCGGCAGCTTGTTCTGCATGAACTGCGGCTGCAGCGGCGCCACCGGGCGGCCGGGCAGACCGACGAGCGTGGGGCGGCGGCTCGAGCCGGCGGGGGAGGCCTCTCGGGTGCCAGTGGGGGTGCCAGTGGTATTGCGCAATGCCAACAACGGGTCCATGCAGGTCTCCTCGGGATGGGGGGCATCTTGCCGGATGCCGGTAAACGTTGTCGACCGAGGGACGTAGGACTTACAGCCGTCGAGGTGTAGGAATCCGGCGCCCGGGAGGGGCGCGCGGCGCAGCCATAATCCCCGCCGGGCCCTTGCCCGTGTGAAACCCGTGAACATCCACCCGGAAAGCGCCCTCGATGCAGATCGGTTTTTCCATCAACGAAGTGCTGTGCCTGCTGAGCCTGGCCAGCGGCGCCTGCTGGTTCGCCTGGAGGCGCCGCCTCGCACGTCTTCCGGCTGACCTGCCCGCCCCGGTGCGCAAGCCGCTGTGGGTCAGCTTCGGCGCCGAGCTGTTCTTCGTGGTGGCGCTGATGTTCACCTGCCGCGTCGCGGTGGCCGACTGGCCGAAGGTGCCGTCCGGCTCGATGGAGCCGACGCTGCGCGTGGGCGACTACCTGCTCGTCAACCACCTGGCCTACGGCCCGCGCCTGCCGTTCACCAACACCGCGATCGAGTTCGGCAAGCCGCAGCGCGGTGACGTCGTCGTGTTCCGCTTTCCGCGCAACGTCTCCGAGTTCTACGTGAAGCGGCTGATCGGCATGCCCGGCGACCTGGTGCGATTCCAGGACGGCGCGGTCAGCATCAACGGCGCGCCGTTCGAGGTCGAGCCGGTCAGCGACGGCAGCGAGCCCGGCGTGCGCGAGGAAGACCGCGGGCAGTGGCTGCAGAAGGAATCGTTGCCCGGGCGCGACCACCTGATCAAGGTCAACCCGTTCGTGCTCGGCAGCATGGCGCTCGACCTGCAGCAGCCCGAGCTCGGCCAGCACTGCGTCAACGAGCGCCGCGGCGCGTGGCACTGCACGGTTCCGGCCGGCCAGTACCTGATGCTGGGCGACAACCGCGACAACTCGGAAGACTCGCGCCGCTGGGGCTTCCTGCCGCACGCCGAGGTCTACGGCAAGGCGGTGCGCGTGCTGTTCAATCTCTCCGACATGTCTCGTTTCTGGACACCGCTGTGAGCACTGCGACTTCGACTGATCTGCAGGGCAAGCGCATCGTGCTCGGCCTGACCGGCGGCATCGCCTGCTACAAGGCCGCCGAGCTGACGCGCGCGCTGGTGAAGGCCGGCGCCTCGGTGCAGGTCGTGATGACCGAGGCGGCCGAACAGTTCATCACGCCGGTCACGATGCAGGCGCTGTCGACCCGCCCGGTGTTCACCAGCCAGTGGGATGCGCGCGAGGCCAACAACATGGCCCACATCAACCTGACGCGCGAGGCCGATGCCGTGCTGATCGCGCCGGCCAGCGCCGATTTCATCGCGCGGCTGGTGCAGGGGCGCGCCGACGACCTGCTGAGCCTGCTGTGCCTCGCACGGCCKATCGAGCGCTGCCCGCTGCTGGTGGCGCCGGCGATGAACCGCGAGATGTGGGCGCACCCGGCGACGCAGCGCAACATCGCCCAGCTGCGCGCCGACGGCGCCACCGTGCTCGGCCCCGGCAACGGCGACCAGGCCTGCGGCGAGATCGGCGATGGCCGCATGCTCGAACCGCTGGAGCTGCTGGAGGACGTGGTCTCGTTCTTCGCGCCGAAGCGGCTGGCCGGGCAGCGCCTGCTGATCACCGCCGGGCCGACCTTCGAGCCGATCGATCCGGTGCGCGGCATCACCAACCGCTCCAGCGGCAAGATGGGCTTCGCGATCGCCCGCGCGGCGCACGAGGCGGGCGCCGAGGTGACGCTGATCGCCGGCCCGGTGCACCTGCCGACGCCGCGCGGCGTGCGCCGCATCGACGTGCAGACGGCGCAGCAGATGTACGACGCCGTGCTGCCGCAGGCGGCGCAGCACAGCGTGTTCGTCGCGACCGCGGCGGTGGCCGACTGGCGGCCGGCGTCGCTGTCGGACCACAAGATCAAGAAGAACGGCAGCAAGGTCGCGCCGACCTTCGAGCTGACCGAGAACGCCGACATCCTGGCGGCCGTCGCGAAGCTGCCGGACCGGCCGTTCTGCGTCGGCTTCGCGGCCGAGAGCCACGATCTGTCCAAGCACGCCCGCGAAAAGCTCCAGCGCAAGAACGTGCCGCTGGTCGTCGGCAACCTCGGCCCGGCCACCTTCGGGCGCGACGACAACGCGCTGCTGCTGGTCGATGCGCAGGGCGAACGCCAGCTGCCGCATGCCGACAAGCTGACGCTCGCGCGCACGCTGGTGCAGGAGATCGCGGCCCGGCTGTCTTCTTCCGCTTCAACCTCCCGACCCGCATGACCCCGATCGACCTGAAGGTGCTCGACCCCCGCATGGCCGAGCAACTGCCCGCGTACGCGACCCCCGGCAGCGCCGGCCTCGACCTGCGTGCCTGCCTCGACGCGCCCCTGGTGCTCGAACCCGGCCAGACGCAGCTGATTCCCACCGGCCTCGCGATCCACGTCGCCGATCCGGGGCTGGCAGCGATCATCCTGCCGCGCTCGGGGTTGGGCCACAAGCACGGCATCGTGCTCGGCAACCTGGTCGGCCTGATCGATTCCGACTACCAGGGCCAGTTGATGGTGAGCTGCTGGAACCGTGGCCAGGCGGCGTTCACGATCGCGCCGATGGAGCGCATCGCGCAGCTGGTGATCGTGCCGGTGGTGCAGGCGAGCTTCCGGGTGGTCGAGGAATTCGGTGTGTCCGACCGCGGGGCAGGGGGCTTCGGCTCGACCGGCAAGCATTGATCTTTCGTGGCGCCGTGAAATCCTCGCGGCGGCCGGCGGTGCGTTTACCGACCCGCAATAAACTTGTCGAAATGCTTTGATAGGCTAAGCATCTCCACAAGTCCTGCGAAGGCAGCGTCCCGCCGTGGCCTCTCTTTCCAGATCTCCAGCCAAGCCAGATTCGCCTCCCCCGGCGCCCGACGCCAGCCGCGTCGCGGCCGAGGTGCTGAGCGTCGTGCCCGACGTGATGAACGCCATCCGCATGGGCATGCGCGGCAGCCTGGACGACGGGCTCTCGGTGCCGCAGTTCCGCTGCCTGGGCTTCATCGGCCGCCATGCCGGCTGCTCGATCAGCGATGTCGCCGGCTTCCTCGGCGTGACGCTCGCCACCGCGTCGGCGATGGTCGACCGGCTGGTGCGCGGCGGCTACGTCTCGCCGAGCACCGCCGCGGCCGACCGCCGCCGCACCGAGCTGCGGCTGAGCGCCGCAGGCAAGGCGCTGCTCGACGACATCCGCCGTGGCGCCCGGGCCGACCTCGCGAACACGCTGTCCGACGCGACGCCGGCGGAACTGGCGCTCGTGATGCAGGGTCTGGCGATCCTCAAGGCGAGGTTCGTCCATGATTGACACAGGATCGCCCGCGGAACGTGCCGCGCCAGGCTCTGCGCCGACTTCCGGGCAGGTGGCCCAGCGCATCGCCGAGGGCCGCCGCCGCTTCCGCCGCCTGTTCGGCGCGGTGATGCTGCCGATGTTCCTGGCCGCCGTCGACCAGACGTTGCTGGCCACCGCGACGCCGGTCATCAGCCGCGAGTTCGGCGGCCTGCGCGACACCTCCTGGCTGGCCGTCTCGTACCTGCTGGCCTCGGTGATCGTGGTGCCGCTGTACGGCCAGCTGGGCGACCAGTTCGGGCGGCGCAAGCTGCTGTCGCTGGCCACGCTGCTGTTCGCGCTCGGCTCGCTGGGCTGCGGCCTGGCGACCGGCCTGTGGTGGCTGGTGGCCGCGCGCACGCTGCAGGGGCTGGGCGGCGGCGGCCTGATGACGCTGTCGCAGGCGCTGATCGGCGAGGTCGTCTCGCCGCAGCGGCGGGCGCGCAGCCAGGGCTATTTCGCGATCGTCTTCACGCTGGCCAGCGTCGGTGGCCCGGTGATCGGCGGGCTGGTGGTGCACCACGCCAGCTGGCGCTGGCTGTTCCTGGTCAACCTGCCGCTGTGCGCGCTGGCGCTGTGGCGGCTGCATGCGCTGCGGGCCGACGACGTGCCGCACCCCCGCGCCGGGCCGCCGGACGTGCAGGGCATGCTGCTGTTCGCGGTGGCGATGGCGCTGAGCCTGTTCTGGCTGTCGTCGGCCGGGCACCGCTTCGGCTGGGTGTCGGCGGCCAGCGGCGCGCTGCTGGTGGCGATCGTCGCGCTGTGGGCCGTGCTGCTGCGCGTCGAGCGGCTGGCGGCGCGGCCCTTCCTGCCGATCGACCTGCTGCGGCTGCCGCCGGTGCGCTACGCGGCGCTCACGGTGGTCGGCTTCGCATCGGCGATGTTCGCGATGGTGTTCTACCTGCCGATCTACCTGCAGCTGTCGCTGCACTCCGATGCCGCCGAGGCCGGCCTGCTGCTGCTGCCGCTGACGGCCGGCATCGTCGGTGGCGCCACCTTCACGTCGCGGCTGATCCTCTGGACCGGCCGCCCGACGGCGCTGCCGGTGGGCGGGCTGCTGCTGGCGGGTTGCAGCCTGCTCGGCATGGCCTTGCTGCCGCCCGACAAGCGCACGCTGGTCGCCCTCGGATTCACCACCGGGCTCGGCCTGGGCAGCGTGATGTCGGTGATGCAGATCGTGACCCAGACCGCCTCCGGCCCGGCGCGGCTGGGTGCCGCGGCGGCCACGATGTCGCTGGCACGCACGCTCGGTTCCTCGATCGGCGCGAGCGCGTTCGGCGCGCTGATCTTCGGGTTGATGGGGAGCAGCGACGCGCTGCACGCAGCGCAGGATCCGCATGCACAGGAGGCGCTGCGCTTCGCCTTCGTGGTCGCCTTCGGCTGTGCCGCCGCCGTGTGCGCGCTGGCCGCCTGGGCCGCCAGCCGGGTGCCGGCGCTGCGCTTCCATCCCGGGCCCGAGGGCCGGACCGATTTTTCCGAATGACTTGACGACGGGCAGTCCATGAACAAGAGCTTGGTGGGTTGGGTGATCGCCGCGGTGGTGGTGGCGGCGGGCGTCGGCTACGGCGTGGCCATGCGTGGCAAGGGCGAAGGCGGTGCAGCGGCCGGTGCGCCGTCGGCCGCCGCGTCCGGCGCGCCGGTCAGCGTCAGCACCGTGCGCGCGCAGCAGCGCGACTACGAGGTCACGCTCGAGGCGACCGGCAG